>CAIYPA010000252.1 GCA_903927965.1 uncultured Bacteroidia bacterium
CGAGGCTGTGATATCCGCTGTGCCAAAATTCCTGGGTGCCGAAAGCGGGTTTTCCAAGTTCTCGTTCACCCATCGGCAATATTTCACATTGATCAAAGATGACCTTTCATTCGCCTACCGCATAGGATGGCAGCAAACAATCGGTGGACATGTCCCATATTACTATGAGCCACAAATTATTTCAACGGTCCTCACCGGTTCTTCTACTACGGGTCTTGGTGGTGCCAAGAACCTTCGTGGTGTGCGCCGTAACCGGATCGTAGGGGATGGTTTTGTACTTGGAAATGTCGAATTAAGATGGAAGTTTTATTATTTGAAACTGTTCAATCAGAATTTCTATTGTGGGTTGAATACGTTTGTCGATTTTGGCCAGGTGACCAAAAAGATCGACTTTTCCACCCCAAATTTGACTACGAATGATCTGGCATCCAACTACTTTAATAAGGGAGCTGAAAAAATGCACACCAGTTATGGCGCAGGGTTAAGGTTGGCCATGAACTACAATTTTGTGGTTGCCCTCGATTATGGGATCGCTACAAATGCACAGGACGGCGATTCTGGAATATACATTGGATTGAACTACCTTTTTTAATTTATGAACACATGAAAACAGCATTGATTGCAGGGGCGACCGGACTGATCGGAAAAGAATTGGTTCAGAGGATGTTACAATCAGATCAATACAATCTGATTTATCTGATCTCCAGAAAACCGTGCGGGATCGTTCATGAAAAGATCCATGAAATTATCCTTGATTTTGAAAAGATTGGACAAATCACCCTGGAAAATCCAGTTGACGAAGCTTTTTGCACTCTGGGCACAACCATGAAACAGGCAGGTAGCCGTGAGAAGTTCAGGAAAGTTGATTTGGAATATGTCCTCTCTTTTGCAACATTGGCCAAAACAGCTGGTGCAGGTAAGTTTCTTGTAATCAGCTCTATGGGTGCCAATTCAAAATCATCGGTATTCTATAACAGTATAAAAGGACTTGCAGAGGAAGGATTAAAAAACCTTGGATTTAAACACCTTGTCATTCTACACCCTTCGTTATTGTTGGGGAAGCGGCCCGAACCCAGGTTTACGGAGCTGTTGGGCACAATCGTCATGAAAGCCTTCAGGTTCCTTATTCCCGACAACTACAAAGCCATCGAAGCTTCACGGGTGGCCGAAAAGATGCTCGAAATGGCTGACAAGGCAAACGAAGGGGTTACAGTTGTCGAGTCTGGGGAGATAATTGCGAATTGATTATATTTGCATTTTTAATAACTAGGTAGGAAAATCGAATATAGATTAACATCTGATGAAGAGCCAACAGACGAACAATTGCATCAATTAATGCGGGAGGTCGCAATTGACGTTAAAAAGAGGGCAGAAAAGGCTGATAAACAATACGCTGAACAACTTCAAAAATTGCTGTTGAATACCTATGATAAGGAAGTGTCTATAAATACTGATACAAAGTGAACGTTGAAAAACCAAAACTAATTGTCGTAGCTGGTTCAAATGGTTCTGGCAAAACATCTGTCCGGGCAACAAATGGAAAATTGGAAAAGGTTTATTCTGACGTAAATAATTGGGATCAAAGCATTTAAAATCTTTAAAATAATAATGTTTCAAGAAAAATCTAACATTTGGAGGTCACAAATTGCGACCTCCAATTTATGAAATCAAGAAAAACTGTGCACTAAATTATTTCAGGAAATATGGTAAGACCAATAGATGAAGCTGTTTACAAAACAGCATTCGAAAGAATAGAAGAACTCTTGCCAATGGTTTCGGATGAAACGCCAATTTACTACAGTAAAGCCATTGAATTGAAGATCATGTCAGACATTGTGATCAAATACGAAGAGGCTCATTTCCCTATCGGTAATTCCCCATTTATATAAGAACCTTTGCGATCATAACGGGTTTTGAACGAAATCTCTGTTTTTTTGTATCTCGCAAAGTTCGCGAAGTTACGTAAAGTCAAGTTTATCAAGTTCTTTGCGGTCATGGCGGGCTTTGCGCGATAACATTGTTTTTTTGTCCAACAAAGTCTTGTGTGTCAAATTTTCCTTTTACAAAACCAACAATTTCACCAATATTTCGTAACTTGGGTTATTATTGCCAACCTCATTTTCAAGGAGAACTTTTAATCCAATTACAATGACAACTGAAAAAACAACCGTCCTGATTCCAGATGAACGAATCATGGACAAGATTTACCTGATCAGGGACCAGAAAGTAATGCTCGACAGGGATTTGGCCGAATTGTACGGAGTTGAAACAAAAGTTCTGAAACAGCAGGTCAAACGCAAGCTGGACCGTTTCCCATCCGATTTTATGTTTGAACTGACCAAAGAGGAATTTCAGAATTGGAGGTCACAATTTGTGACCTCCAATTCTGACCGCATGGGCTTAAGATATTCGCCCATGGCTTTCTCAGAACATGGGGTACTGATGCTTTCCAGTGTTCTGAACAGCAAAAAAGCTATCAATGTCAACATTCAGATAATGAGGATATTTACCCGGATCAGGCAAATGCTGACCGATAACCTGAGCATCAAACTCGAGATCGAAGAAATTAAGAAAAAACTTCAAAACCAGGATAAGAACATTGAACTGGTATTCAGTTATCTTGACGAACTGATCACCAAACAGGAGAACCCAACACCGCGAAATCCAGTTGGATACAAAATAAAAAATTCCAGGGAAAGTCCTATTTTCGCAAAGAATTGTTGAGTAAACAGCCCGAAATTCCAAACTAGCAGTATTTGCATAGATAATCGACAAATACTCGATTATCTATGCAAATACTGCTATTTCAAATGAAAAATTATTACTGATACAAAACTGTAAAAGTCAATTTTTCAACAGTCAACTTTCCAGCATTAATCGCAGAAGGATTTGAATTAGATATTGCCAACTTCCATGTTCCGGCAGGCAATGCAATTTCCTGTTTGCTGCCCAAACTATTACAAACAACCATAACAGTTTTCCAAAGGTCTTTTTCACTCTTTCTTTGGATTGTATAACCAATAACACCATCAGGCAACTCCATGAACGACAATTGTTCACGTATGGCATCGGCTGTTTGCAACCTGAACAATGGGTGCGTTTTCCTGATCTGGATCAACTGCTGTACAAACTTAAAGACTTTGATATTCTTTGCTTTCAGGTTCCAATCGATTGCGTTGATGCTATCCGGTCTGTTAAAAGAATTTTCAACCCCCTTTTTTGTCCGAAGAAACTCTGAACCGGCAAGGAAAAATGGGATACCCTGTGAAGTCAATACAATTCCCATGGCCATCTCCTGCATTTGGGTACGTTCTTCTACTGTTGCCTCAGGGGCAGAAACAGCCAATTTATCCCAAAGCGCAAGGTTGTCGTGGCAATCGGCGTAGTTGATCACCTGACCGGGTGCTGTGGCATAGGGAACCTTGTCCCAAAATGCCTTTTGCATATTGACCTGAGGATGGGACATTGCCCCAACAATGCCAAATTTTACGGTTTCTGTAAGGGCCGGATTGCCATTAACAAACCCTTTGGCCTTGCTGTCAAACACATATCCTTTAATGCCATCACGGATATCATCACTGAAAACGGCAATGCTGTCAAGCTTAGCAACATATCTTTTAAAGGCCAATTTTTCCTGTGGCATGTTGGGTGATCCAGCTGCCCAACCCTCACCGTAAATAAGAATATCAGGTTTTATTGACCTCAGTGCTTTTGCGATCTGGTTCATGGTTTCAATATCATGAATGGCCATGAGGTCGAAGCGGAATCCATCAATATGGAATTCCTTCACCCAATACAACACACATTCGATCATGAATTTGCGCATCATCGGATGTTCTGATGCTGTTTCGTTTCCGCAAGCTGAGGCATCTGCAAAGGTGCTGTCATTCTTCATCCGGTGATAATAACCAGGCACCAACTGATGAAAGTTGGACAGCTTATTTACAGCGGTATGGTTGTAAACGACATCCATCACGACCCTTAATCCGGCAGTATGCATTGCCGCCACCATTGTTTTCAATTCTTTGATCCGAACAGAACCATCAACAGGATTGGTGCTGTATGAACCTTCCACTGCATTAAAATTCTTGGGATCGTAGCCCCAATTATAGGTCGAAAGGTTTAATTGCTTTTCATCCACTGAGTTGTAATCGAAAAATGGCAGGATGTGGACATGGGTCACACCCAGTTCTTTGATATGGCTCAAACCTGTACTTTCGCCGGTTTTTGTTTTCGTATTAGGTTCTGCAAGGCCTAGGAATTTCCCCTTGTTTTTAATGCCGGAAGAGGGATCGATGCTCACATCCCTCAAATGCAATTCATAAATTATTGCATCCTGCATCGACTTGGTCCTTGTAAAAACAGGGGATTTATCAATTTCCCAACCAACAGGATTGGTTTTGGCAAAGTCGATGATCTGCACCCTGTTTCCATTGACACCAACAGCTTTTGCGTAAGGGTCTGTTACCTCATTTTGCCAATTGCCATTGATCTTGGCTTGGACAGTAAAAAATTTGCCAACCTGGTCGCCAGGGATTTTAATAACCCAGGTACCATTCAAGTCTTTGTTGAACGGAAGTGTCGAATAGGGTTCACCATCATCGCCCGATTTATACAGATTCATCCTCAATACTTCGGCAGTTGGGGCATATACCCTTACGGTTGTTCCATATCTTTTGTAAACTGTGCCAAGGTCATTCCCTTTGTAAACCGGGTATGTATTCAAATATACCGGATCAACTTGTTGACAATTAACATTTTGAAAAAACATTACAATCCCAAGTAACGAAAGGAAGATCTTTTTCATGATTTCTGTTTTAATGTATTATGTTTTAAAGTCAGTCCCAAAAACAATTGCTTAAATTCATTTCCGTAAAATTACACTAAATTTTGTCTTTAACCTCAACAAATAAAACTGGAAAGTGGACTATTTTGGAGGTCACAAATTGTGACTCTCAATTGAAACTATTTACAAAACGGCACTCGAAAGAATAGCAAAACTCTTGCCCATGGTTTCAGACGAAACGCCAACTTGCGACCCTAAAGCCATTGAATTGAAGATCATGTCGGACATTGTAATCGAATACGAGGAAGCCAACTTACTTGTCAGTAATGCAGCATTTTTATGAGAACCTTTGTGATCATTACGGGCTTTGGACGAAAACTTGGTTATTCGGTCTCGCAAAGTTCGCGAAGTTACGCAAAGTCTTATTAGTCAAATTATACTGAAATAATACCAACAATTTCACAAAAATTTCGTAACTTGGGTTATTATTGCCAACCTCATTTTCCAGGGACACTTTTAATCCAATTGCCATGACAACCGAGAATACAACAATCATGATTCCCGATGAACGGATTATGGACAAAATTTACCTTATCAGAAATCAGAAAGTAATGCTCGATAGGGACTTGGCCGAATTATTCTCTGTAAATGCCATTCGTCTAAGGGAACAAGTTAAGAGAAAACCTGATAAATTTCCACCCCATTTTATGTTTCAGCTTACAGAATCGGAAGTCGAAATGATGGTATCGCAAAATGCGATACCATCGAAAAAGCATCTTGGAGGTACACTGCCATATGTCTTTTCCGAATATGGCGTTTTGCAATTGGCCAATATTCTTAAAACATCGGGTTAATTTCCATTGACGATAAGTTCATCAACATGATTAGGTTTGTCGCTATAAAATTCTAGTTATGGAAAAGACCACGGCAACCACTTCCAATCGTTTGATCTCCCTCGATGTTTTCAGGGGAATTACCATTGCAGCAATGATACTTGTAAATTTTCCGGGATCATGGAAAGTTGGATATGAACCATTGGAACATGCTCCATGGGAGGGCAGTACACCTGCAGACTATATTTTCCCCTTTTTTATTTTTATCGTCGGTATCTCGATCACATTGTCTTTCACCAAACTGTTGAAAGAGGGTCAACCAAAAGGACAAATCTTCAAAAAGATTCTCTGGCGTACACTCAAGATCTTTGCTATTGGGGTCGCACTGAAAATATTGCCCACATTTGATTTCAGCAGGATTGAGCTACCGGGTGTTTTGCAACGGATTCCATGCGCGAACAGGCACCCGGCTTCGCCTCCGCATGGGAAAAGGCCCTGCGCCAAGGCGAGGCCGATGTGGAAGCCGCCGATTCCGGCCTTAAGAAACTCGTTCGCCGCGTGCTCCCGGGACTGGGCAACTCCCCGCCGCCGAGCACCACGGTGATCGTCACCGAGGACCCGGCTAACAACGTTTGACGGGAAGCGCATCCCTGATAGGCGGGGACCGTTTTGCCAGGGTGTTGGAACCGGGGGGCGCGGCCGTCATTTCCAGTCCACGGCGATCTCGACGGTGCGGCCGCTTTTGTCGTCATATTTGAGCAGGCCGTGAGCGAGGGCGTATTCATGGACGCATTTGGTGACCTTCACATCGAAGGCGCAGTATTCGGCGATTTTTCGCAGCGGGGCGAAGTCGCCGGATTTCTTGTGTTCCTGCCACCAGCGCAGGGCA
>CAIYPA010000253.1 GCA_903927965.1 uncultured Bacteroidia bacterium
AAATACTGTTAATGCCATCAAAACTAATCCTGTAAAAAAAATCTTTGCATTCATGTTTCTAAAAATTAAATTATTAATAGTCAATTAATTATTAATCTATCTGCCAGGCATCATACCTCTTTGGCCGCCATTCCCCTGGAATCCATACTGCGAATCATTTGTAAACATCTCACCGAACAACTCCTTGAGCTTTATTTGTTGCATTGTGTCACAAATTGTTTTGATTTCCAAATAATACCTGTAGGTAACTTTTTTCAGGTCGGTATGCAATTGACCTATTGAATCGGATAAAGCATTTAGCCTAACGGTATCAATTCCCGAACCAGACATTTCAATGAGCAATTGTACCCTTTTTTGGGCCAATTCAATCGTTATGTCCCTCGCCTGTGGCCTGAAAACATGACACATGTTCCTGAATTTTTCCATTTGTTCACCGTTCAGGTTTAATTTGTCGCAGAAAAAACCGCCGCTAAATTTTTCTGAATCTGCATCCAATCGTTTCTGGTCCGAAACGGTCACTGACTTTTCCGGGTGATATTTCCGATACATGATCGTTGCAAGAGTTGAAATATTCATAATTGCAAGAATTACGATCGCCCAGATCATCAACTGAAATTTGTTTTCTGCATTCATCTTGTTCAAATTATATTTGTGAAAGCAGGTCAACCGATTCAAGAACCACGTCGTTCATGTAGGTCATCTCTACAGGGAGTTTTGTGGTTGATTGCGTTGGCGTATTAAAGTTACCTTCCATAATTCCAAGAAAAATCGCCGCAGCAACCGAAAAAGCAACCAAAGCCGATTTTAACACCTTCTGATAGAAAGGGATAGGCTGGTATCCTGCCTGGTTATTTCCCAGTTCACCGATATTGGCCATGATCCTGGTGACAAGGAAGGGATTCGATTGCATGCTTTTTTCATCCGCCATTACCTTGTTGGCGAGACCCACCAGTTTGAAACTTTCTGAACACTCCTTACACTCTCCGAGGTGGTTTTCCACCTGGCTCCTGGTACCCTCGGGCAACACGCCCTCCTGGTACGCATCTAATTCTTTTTGGCATAATCGACAGTTCATTTTAATTGACTTTAATGGTTAGAAACAAAACATCTATTTTTCCTACGGTATTTTTTATTTTTTTTTCTTAAAATGCGATAATTTTTCCCGAAGGCTTGCTTTAGCCCTCTGTATCAGGGCTTCCACTGCCCCTTCGGTCGTATTCATGATCGCTGCAATTTCTTTCTGCGACAAATCGTCATATTTGCTGAGCACGATAGCCGTGCGCTGGTTTTCGGGCAAGCTGTTGAGCGCCTTTTGTACCCATTCCCTATGTTCGTTAAGAACCAATATATTTTCAGGGTTTTCATTATCAGGTATCTGAAAGGTAACCTCCTGGCCCTTATCAAAGCCAAACACTGTTTCCATTCTTTGGATAAACGAGTTTTTGGAAGATTTCCTGATCTTATTGAGCGAAGCATTTACGGCAATCCTGTAAATCCATGTCGAAAAGGAGGCATCGCCTTTAAAACCAGGCAAGGTCTGGTAAACCTGGATAAAAACTTCCTGGGTAAGGTCGTCTGCATCGTCCTTATTGTGAAGGAAACCCATACAGGTACGAAATACCAATGGCTGGTACCGTTCTACAAGTTTCCGGAACAAATCCTGGTCACCTTGCACAATCTGCAGTATGATTTCGTTATCAGTCAAATATCTAATTCATTAATATAGAGTTATTTATCCTTTCTTGCTTATTTCGGCCAAACCGTTGGGATCAACTATTTCTATATCCTTTTCATTTAATTCAATCAATCCATCTTTCTCAAAACTCTTCAGCAGCTTGACCGCGCTCTCTGTTGAAATCCCTGCAAAGTCGGCCAGGTCCTTGCGCGAAAGAAGCTGAAAGATATGCGGATTATCCTTTTTGCACCCTTCAATGTAAAGCAATATTTCGGCAATGCGCCCGTTCATTTGTTTATAGAGGACGGTCCTCAATGTATCGACAAGGTTGGCATTTTGTTCGCAATACCGTTTTATCATCGTAAACCCAAACAGGCCGTTTTGCTTCACAACCGTGGCAATGGCATCCTTTTCGATCAAAAACACCTGGCAATCGGTCAGGGAAATAGATGAATAATTAAATGTATTTTTGGTGAACACTGCCGAAAGGCCAACAAATTCACCAGGTTTGATAATGCGCAGGTTATGGGTTTTGTTGCCATCACCCTCTATGTATTGCCTTGCAATGCCACTTATAATAAACAAAACATAGGATGCAAACGCACCCTGTTTAGTCAGGTGGTCACCTTTACGAAAAAGTACTTGGGTCTTACTTCCCCTCACAAGCTCCACCTCCTCTGAGGTAAGCATCTGAAAACAAGGGGCCTGAATATCGCAAATAAAATCGTTGTCCGTTTCGAGTATGGTTTTCATTCATTTCTATTTCAGATCAATTGACAAAGTTAATTTAAATCAATTAAAAAGTTGTCCTAATTCAATTCAGGGGTTGTTGTGCTTTAAAGGGAAATCCTTTTCGCATGGAACGATACAAAGTAAATTTGCAATATAAATTTTAAAACAAAACGATCATGTTATACACAAATTTAAAGCACATCGAAAAAGCAGCTGACCACGCAAAGATAATCAGTGAAAATGAAAACGTAATGGTAATCTGTGGCCGTATGGGGCCAATGTGCATCCCTGTTTATGGAATAGCCGAAGAGCTTGAAGATGAATACAAGCATGTGAAATTTTATGATCTGGAATTCGACAATCCCGAGTCACATGTTATCCGTAACCTGCCCGAAGTGCGCGGATTTATGGGAATACCCTTTACAATTTATTACAAGGATGGGAAAGTCGCCAAAGCCACTTCGAGTATTCAGACCAAGGCCCAGGTGAAAGCCATTTTGGACAAGGAATTTGCATCGACCGTAAATGCTTGATATTATGAATGCAAGCAATCATTATGATGCTATTGTGATCGGTGCGGGTCCTGCTGGGCTGACTGCAGGCATTTACCTTTCACGGGCCAGGCTTCGGACACTTATCATCAATGAAGGGACCGTTGGCGGACAAATGGTGCTGACGCACGAAATAGCCAACTATCCGGGAGTTGAAAATATCAGTGGCTACCAACTTTCGAACATCATGAAGAAACAGGCCAAAACATTTGGGTGCACAATAAAATCAAATATTTCCATAAAAACCATTGAACTCGAAGGTGATATTAAAAGTGTGGTACTTGAGGATGGTGAAACCTATACATCCGACAGTATTGTTCTTACACCGGGCGGAAGGTCACGGACATTGGGAGTTCATGGGGAAGATCTTTTCAAAGGGAAAGGGATCTCCTATTGTGCGACATGCGATGGCGACTTTTTTACCGATAAGGAAATCGTTGTCGTTGGTAGTGGAAATTCCGCACTTGAAGAAGCCGTTTCGTTGACAAAATATGCCAGTAAGGTAACCATTATAAGTCAGAATGCTCATTTTAAGGCTTTTGATCATGCCATTGAAGAAGCGCAAAAACATCCAAAAATAAGTTTTGTAATGGAATCGGCCATTGTTGCTTTTTACGGAAATGAAAACTTGGAAAGTATTGATGTTAAGGATCTGAAAACGGGTCTAATTAGTAATTTCAAAACCGATGGTGTATTTGTTTTTATTGGTTATCTACCAAATACAGAGTTTCTTAAAAACAAAGTAGCGATGAATGAAAAAGGTGAAATTAATGTGGAACCAGATATGTCAACTAATATTGAAGGTGTTTATGCCGCCGGTGACAGCACTGCCAAACGTTTTAGGCAGGTAACTACCGCAGTGGGCGATGGGACGATAGCAGCGCTTGCCGTATCCAATTACCTGAACGAAACAAAGACAAAAAAGAAAAATCTTAAAGCAGCTTAATATGAAAATGACATTGATTTTATTGGGGGTTCTGCTGACAACATTTGTTGTGATGGTTTACATGGCAAAATTAAAAATGAAAAATATCCCGTCAGTAGCCAACAACCCTAAAATTAAAGTTTTAACGGATATAAACTTTAATCAGCAGATTAAAAAGGGGATCCTATTGGTCGATTTCTGGGCTGAATGGTGTGGCCCCTGCAAAATGATGGCCCCTGTTTTAAACGATCTTGCTGAAAATCTTGATTCGGGTAAATCAATCGGTAAACTGGATGTGCAGGAATTCCAATCTGTTGCAGCAACTTACAAAGTCAGGGGAATACCTACAATGATCCTGTTTAAAGATGGGAAAGAGGTTAACCGGTTTGTAGGGGTAAAATCGAAGGATTTCCTCTTAAAAGAGCTAAACAAGTTTAATTGACTAAGCAAATGAAAAAAGTATTGATTTTAGGCGGTGGTTTTGCAGGTGTGCAGACTGCCATTGAGCTACAGAAAAAAGGAATTTTTGAAGTAACGCTGGTTTCGGACCGCGACTATTTATACTTGTACCCAATTTCAATTTGGGTTCCGGTGCATCTCAAAGATTTTGATGACGTAAAAGTCCCTATGGTCAATATTCAAAAAAAATACCACTTTAATCTCGTTATCGACAAAGTTGCTCATATTCAAGCGATTGAAAATAAAGTCGTTTGTGAGAACCAAATATTGACTTACGATTATCTGGTGGTGGCATTTGGGGCCGAAAAAATGCAGCACAAGGGGATCAACCACACTTTGTCCATTTGTGCAAAGCCAGAAATGGCTGTTGAGATTCGTGATCGTATTGACCAATTGGTGAACAAAGGGAGCGGTAAAATTGCAATTGGATTTGGTGGGAACCCAAAGGACAAATCGGCTGTCCGTGGGGGGCCTGCCTTTGAACTGATGTTCAATATCCACAACTACCTGAAAGGCAAGAACCTTAGGTCAAACTTTGAACTGACCTTTTTCGCCCCAATGGACGAACCGGGCGCAAGGATGGGAAAAGGTGCTTTGGCCATGCTCGACAAAATGTTTTCCAAATATGGTATCAAAAAACAGTTTGGCAAAAAGATCACAGAATTTGTGGCCGATGGAGTAATCTTTGAAGATGGATCAAAATTGGACAGCGATTTCACAATGTTTATAGCAGCAGGAACAGGTCCAGCCGCTCTTAAAAATTCAGATCTGCCACTTTCCGAAGCCGGATTTGTAAAAATTAATGATGCCTGTCAGTCAACGGATTTCGCAAATGTATTTGCAATCGGCGATATTGCAGCCATTGAAGGACCTGAATGGATTGCAAAGCAAGGCCATATTGCGGAATTGATGGGTCGGAACGCGGCCTATAATATTGTTGAAATTGAAAAAGGGAGTACCAAAAGAAAAGGCTATCAGGAACACCTGAATATTCTTTGTGTGATGGACACCGGTGACGGGGCTGCGTTTGTTTTTCGGAACGGGACAAAAGCGTTCATGGTTCCCATGCCGATTGTTGGCCATTGGATGAAAAAAGGTTGGGGTGTCTATTCCAAAATGACCAAAATTGGGAAGTTTCCCAGGTTACCAGGATTGTGATGAGAGGCAGGCAGCTGGCAACTTGCAATTAGCGACTGGCGGTTCGACTGGGAAGTGGTAATTTAGGATTGAAGGCAGATTGTATGGATTGGACAATTTTACACTGAAATTTATAAATCAATATAAATCAAATAATTAATGCGTAAGGTTTTAAAAGTACTGGTCGACAGCAGGATGATTATCTTATCAGTAATGGGTGTTTCGCTCTACCTGGCTATTTCGCAATACCACATTTCGCTTTGGTATATCCTTGCTGCGGGGGTTATTACGGGTGTCATCTTCGGAAAAGTATTCTGTAGGTGGGTATGTCCGATGGGCTTGATGATGGAGATGATGATGAACCTGAGCCCAGGGGGCAAGGTCAAACAGATGTACATGTACCATAAAGTTGGCTGTCCTATCGCCTGGATCTCTGGGTTCCTCAATAAGTTTTCATTGTTCAGTATTAAAATAAATGAGGATACCTGTAAAAATTGTGGCATCTGCGACAAAAAGTGCTACATTGTGGCCATGGAACCAGTCAAATACAGCTTGTATAAACCTGCTTTGAAAAAACCAGGTGACAGTTATACCTGCTCAAAATGCCTGCAGTGCGTGGCAGCCTGTCCAAATGGTAGTTTAACCTATAAAGTATAAAAATGAAAGCAAACTTTGATTCGATAATAAATGAAAATAAACCGGTCGTTGTTGATTTTCACGCGGTATGGTGTGGCCCATGTAAAGCCCAGTCGCCTATTTTAAAAGAGGTTGCCTCTGAACTGGGGGACAGTGTCAGGGTGATCAAAATTGATGTGGACCAAAACAATGAAATCGCAAGCCGGTATCAGATACAGAGCGTTCCAACGCTCATGATCTTTAAAAACGGCAATTTACTTTGGAAACATTCAGGAGTTGTCAGTAAAAATCAATTGGTGAGCGTATTAAAGCAAAATATTTAATAATATGAATGGGCAATGCATTCCAAATTTAAGCTATACAAATGACCCCAAATAAAACACACTGGTATGATGGTTGGTTTTACGATACGGTTATCGCACCCAACCAGGATCAATTGTTCGGGCAAATAAAGGCATTTATCGAACCGCAATCCAAAGTCCTTGACGTTGGTTGCGGAACAGGCCGTTTAGCTTTCGCATTGGCCGGTCATTGCCAATCAGTTTTTGGGATCGACTTATCAAAAAAGAACATTAAAAGGGCTAATTTGATTTTGCTCAGGCAACCAAACGAAAGAATTTCCTTTCATCATCGTAATCTTGGTGAAATACCAACCGGAAAGCAAGCCTATTTCGATTATGCCGTGATGACCTATGTTATTCATGAAGTCAATGAGGAAGAGAGGATTGACCTTCTGAAACAAATGGCACTGGTATCCAATAAGATTATCCTGGGCGATTATATCGTTCCCAGGCCGAAAGGTTACGATGGTTTTATCAGCAAAACCATTGAGTTTTTAGCTGGCAGGGAACATTACAGGAACTACAAAATCTACATGGCAAAAGGTGGCATCCAATATCTGGCAGATGCAGCCGGATTACAGATTATCAATGAAATAAAGAACCGACCATCGGCCAGCCATATTGCTATCCTGGTAAAATGATCAAAAATAGTTTTATCGGTCATCTTACTTTAGAACAAAACATATGATCGTAACAATTTTAGTTTTAGGATTTTTATTTGGTTCTATTTTGCAATATGCAAATTTGAACCGGTATAATGTGATCAATGGTATGGCCACACTTGAAAATTTGGCAGTAGCAAAAGCAATTTTTGTTGCCATTGGAGTGGGGGCAGTAATCATCTCGATTGAAATCTGGCTGGGCTTTGCCTCATATCATTTAAAACCGTTGATTTTAGTCGGAATTGTATCCGGCGGACTTCTATTTGGTGCAGGAATGGCAATTTTAGGGTATTGTCCGGGAACACTTTCGGTTTCTCTTGGTGAAGGTTCAATTGATGCCCTCATGGGAATAACAGGTGGTTTGGCTGGTGGCCTGGTCTATACGGTACTATTGCCCTTTATTCAACCAATTTTGGGCCCTGATCTCGGCAGTATCTCATTGTTCACCCTGCTTGGCCAGAACAAATTTTCTTTCTCTTTCATCGTCACTATTGTTGGAGGAGTTTTTGTCTGGATTGCCTTTTTACTTAATAAAATAGAAAAAGCTACCGATTTTAAATGGTTATATGCAGGTATTGCATTGGCCATTTTAAATGCAGTGGTATTTCTGACAGCCGTTTCAAGCCGTCCAATCGGAGCATCCACTGCATATCCTTATGTAGCCGATTTACTTACCGGGACAACAAAGAATACCTACTTTACGAAAATTACGGAACCAGGTAACTGGGAACTCCTTTTTTTGACGGGTGCCTCTATTTCAGGTATTGTTATTTCTGTTTTGAGGAAAGAATTTAAAATCAAGGTCATACATGAAAATTGGGCGAGATACAAAGGAAATTCTGTATCAAAACGGCTTACCTGGTCATTTATTGGTGGGTTTATCCTCATTATTGGTGCAAGAATGGCTGGCGGCTGCACAAGCGGACATATTCTCTCAGGTGGGATGCAACTTTCATTAAGTAGCTTGCTGTTTGCATGTTTTGTTTTTGGGGGACTGCTTATAACCGGGAAATATTTTTATAAAGAAAGGAAGTAACAAATTGAATTTATGAATGTTAACAATTTCAATTATACACAAATTAAAAAAAGAAAAATGAAAAAGAACATGGGTACCATTGACAAGGCAATCAGGATACTGGTTGCAGTCGCAATTGCTGTTTTATTCTTCCTTAAGGTAATAACAGGCACTTTAGGCATTGTATTGGTCGTTTTGGCCGTTGTTTTTGTATTGACGAGCTTGATAAGTTTCTGTCCATTGTATTTGCCCTTCGGAATCAATACGGATCAGAAAAAGTAGTAAATCAGTTTGAAAGGGCACAGTTTAAGGATTGTGCCCTTTCACTTTATCTTAATTTGAGCCTAATAAGCAACTAATTCACAAAACTCAAAATACTAGTGTGAGAAAAATATTGATTATTACATACGTCGCGATGTTATTGTTGCCCCTTTTCTCCTACTCACAGGACACTATCCGACCTGTTTGGGATGGTTTTTTGGAAAAGGCCGGATATGCAAAACCATTTATTTCTGAAATACACAGCACCCTATCCAAAATTGAAGTGGGGTACAACAGGAGTTATTCAGAATACAACCTATTGGGACAAAACAGCAGATTTGACAGGCCAATGGTAGAGATGCACATAGGTTTTGATGCCCCGATTTATGCAATAACTATTGGCGATTTAGGAAACAACAAGCCGAAATGGGGCATAGCCATTTCGCTTCCATTGAGCGTACACGTACTTGAAGACATGTGGGACCCGGTTACGGCTCCGGTCATCAATACAGATTATCGTTTCGGCTCCGCCCGGTTCAGGGCGATACGATATTTCGCCGGAAATGGTTTTCTGAAGAATATCTCCTTTTCGTGGCTGCCCATTTTTCATGAGTGCACCCATCTAGGCGATGAAATAACGATTTACCGCAAAGATGAAAATTTCCCGATTACACGCATCAATGTTTCTTATGAATATACTGAATTTCAGGTTACTTTAAACGATCCTGACGGAAGTCGGGAATCCCGACAATCCTTCCGTTTGGGGGGCCAATACCGGATCAGCAACAGGGGACTTGGGTGGTTCAGTGTCCGTAAAGATGCTGAACTTACAACAGATCTGGATATACCTTCAAGCAAATACAGGGCAGAGTATTATGCCGAATACCAATTACAAAGGTCAAGGGGCTTTTTGGCCAGTAAACGCTTTGTGAACATGGTCTCGTTCGAGGTCCGCAACCGGCTGCGATATGGCTATCCATTGTATAAAAAAGTTGATAATGTATTGGTGACTACGGAAGTAAAGGAAAAGATGCAATCCAATTTCAACCTTTATATTGGCTATAAGTTCTACCCACGTTCTGCAAATACCCAGTCCCTGGGTTTATTTTTCCATGCTTATAAAGGTTTAAATCCCTATGGACAACTCCGCAATTATCCGGGGTATCCGTTTTTTGGTTTAGCCTTGACTTACGAACCGTAAGGTGAAGGGGGAATATTAAAACATCATTATTGAACAGACCTAAATGGCAGCAAATTGTAGGACAGGGAATAAACTTTTGTTGCCGGATAACGATCTTATTGTCAAATATATAGATTAAATTAATGCAAATTTCTGGTAATAAAAATCCTGAGTGCAAAATTAAAAACTGGGGGCAACTTGCACCAGTTTTTTAACCGACCCACCAGACTACTTAGGGGATCAACTGGCTCCGGATTCTTTTACCTATTTTCTCAATTTTAGAGGGGCAGGGAATGCTTGATTTTGTTGAATGATTGAAATTCAATTAGGAATTAGGGACATATGCTTACTCAAATGTATTCCCTAATTTCAAATTGGAATACGGATTGATGTTCTGCCATTCTGTAAAAGATTTTTCGAGGCTTTTCAAAAACACGTCAATTGGTTGTGCGCCGGATATTGAATATTTGCGGTTGAAGATGAAAAATGGAACTCCTCTTATTCCCAAGTTTTGTGCTTCCTGTATATCCTGGTTCACACTGTAGGAGTAATCATCATTGGTTAGTGCTTCCTGAATGTCCATATCCGTCAGGCCAATATTTTCCCCAAGTTCAGCCAATACGGCATGGTCGCCAAAATCTTTACCATCAATAAAATAGGCCTGGAATAAACTCTCCTCCGCTTCATCGCCCTTTCCTTTTGTCTTTGCCATTTGAATAACGCGATGGGCATTATATGAATTTGCAACTACCGCCTTGTCCAAATTAAATTCCAACCCGGCACTTTTTGCCATTTGCAAAACACCTTCATACATTTTCAATGATTGCTCAACGCTTATCCCCTTTCGGTCAGCCAAATATTGAAACACATTTTGCTGTTTAGTGGATTCCATTGGAATGGTGGGATCGAGTTGAAAACTATGCCATACAATTTCAATTTGGTCACTGTTTGGAAATTGCTTGATGGCCGCTTCGTAATGACGTTTGCCAATGTAACAGAACGGGCACATGATGTCGCTCCAAACATCAACCTTCATTTTACTATTTGATGGTTCCATAATATCTTAAAACGTTATTTCCTTAGGTATTTTGGGTCTCCCTGCTTCAATCCAGGCCTGTCTTATTAATTCAGCCAATGATTTGGAAGAACCTTCAATCATTTTTGCGGTAAATCCTTTCGTCTTCTGCCAAAGTGTTTGATAATAAACATCATTGTACTCATGGTTTGCTTTTTCGTAGGCAAACTTATCCGCATTTAAAAGTGAATCCTTGTATTGGTAATTGATGTACACGTAATCAAATACATATCGACTTACGTCCTTAACCTTATGCAACCGGGAACGTTTGACAATTATTGAATCGGCGTACAACCCAAACATTTTAGATTCGTACCTACTGTGGATTCCCTTTTGTTCTGTAAGTTGTCCATCATAGTTCAATGTCAAATGCAAAGGCATATGCCCATCGCCAACATAATGACCTAGATCAGCGGCTGTCAATAAAACTTTAGGCCATTCCTTTGCTTTAAATCTTTTCACGAGAAGATGGTAGGTTGAATCGGTCACCCAGGGAAGTGTTCCATTCTTTTTGATGAAGTCAATTCCATACTTGCCAAAAGCCTCATCCCTTCCTTCGACAATCTTGTGTGCATTGGTGAAATCATCATAAGCATCTATATCGATATAGTGCTTGATCCCTTCTGTTGGATCAATACTTTTCCTCTTGTCTGGGTCAGAACCATGTGCGGACAGTGCTTCTGACCAACCACGAAAGTTATTAAGCTTAGCCGGGAAGAACTGTGAGGATGAGCTGTTGATTTTGTAGTGTCCCTTTTCGCCCCAACTGCAAAAGAGCAACAACAAAGAAATCAGGGTCAGATATTGAAAAACCTTTATCTTCATAATAAGTTGGATTACTGATATTTAAAATTTGTTAATCGTCAAAGCTAAATATTCTTTTTACTAGACCAGTCCCCGTAAATAGTTCGGGTTCCAAATCTAAATAATGTTTACGCCTTTCAACAGTAACCAAGCCAAACCAAAGGAAAAATCTGTCGAATGTTCGAGTACCATAACAATGAGAAAATTGCCGGATAGGCGTTGAGTAGGATGGTTTAAAAAGTGAAATGAAAGCTGGGAATGCATCTAAATATAGATCCGCATAATAGTCAATTGGGTTGGGTTGGTCACCAAATCTGTAGAGCATATATATCGAAAATGGCCATCCAAATTGTCCGATTGGCTTTTGGGGATGAAGGTCATTAAAAGGCCAATCAAATTTTCCTGTAAATGCTTGAAAAAACAGTTTGAAAAGATTTATCCGGTTTTCCTTCTGAAGCAGCGTTGCCCCTTTTTTTGTCAAATTAAGCTTACCATGGGCTTTTCTTACCAATCCTGCAAGTTCTGCAGTCAGTCTTGCACTCCGGATTGATATGCAGTCCTGCTCTCTCCAAAGTTTTACTATTCCGCGTTCAATATGCTCGTCAAGTAGGATTTTTTTGTCGTAAAGCTCCACCATTACCTTTTTCGGCAATGCCCCTAGTGGTGTCAACTTGATTTGGATGTCGCGCTGGAGAATTTTTAGGTACTCTTCGGCAATACGGAAAAGTGGAATTTGGTCAAGCGTATTGTCATCAAGGTCATTGCGAAATTGAAGCGGTGATTTATCCCCAAAAGTGTCATAGACCAAATAATTAAGTTCGGTTGGCGTGAATCCCAAAAAGTCGTCCACCGGACAGTTGTCATATAGAATTTCCTCTATGTCATCATTGTGTTTCATCGTTATTCTTTCTTGTTATTGCCGAAAGTAACATTTTATCAGAGTACCAGAACATAAATCTATTGGTTGTTGTCACTTTTTGGCAAATACGAAGTTTTGGAATTGACTTATAAGTATAAATATGAGGCATTTATGTCCTATATTTAATTATAAAGGCTTATATCAGTAAATATGACCTTGGGTTGTATGATCCGCCCCGGCGACTCTAGGGAGGCAACATTCATCTACCGAATTCATTTACCTCTTTTCTCAATTTTTGGGGCCAGCATCTGCCGGACTGTCAGGAAAAACGAACATGAGAAACCATATAATATCCTATTTTTTAATTCGGCCTGCAGAGAGTCAACATGATCTAATCTGGATTTTCCATCCATCCTATAGGTCTTTTAAAGTTCTCCGAACAATTAAGAGAAACTTTGAAAGAAAGCCTGATTTTTCGAAAAAACAAGACGGACTTAACTGAATGCTGACGATGATATTGATTCCTTGGCACCGTTCGATCGGCTTCGACTTTCGTTTTATCACCACTAATAAGGGCTTCCATCTTCTGTACATCATTCTTTCCGCTTTTACGGATTGATTCAAGACACACACGTAGAAAGCTAACCGCAGGTGCAGGCTACGGGTGATTTCCAGTCAAGCCGAAAAACAGACAGAACGGAAAGATACCACCGAAAACCACCGCTACCGCACTTGACGGGTAGCTGAAGCGGCTGCTCTTATTTTACGTTTATTGAGTTTCATTTATATTGATGGCAAACCTAATTTATCGAAAAATGCTTTGTTTCTTTCTGCTGCCATATTTAGCAATCTGTCAAACGATATTACTTCAATGTATGCATTGTAGTTGTCATTATATCCAAAGTAACCCAGTTTATCCGCTGTAACCTTTAAATTAAATAAGTCGCATCTATCTTTTATAGAAGGAGTAATATCACATATTACATAACAGAATCCGGGGATATGCACTGAATTGGGTATAGGTCTTCCTGCCTCTGTTGTTACACTACCATTTCGAACTCTTTTTAAATAGCCTAATGCTTGTTCAATAGGATCCTTTTCTTCTCCTGCTTTTGCATCGTTCCTCATTGGTCTTTTAATTTCGACAACAGTGATTGAAGCAAGTGGCAAATTTTCTCCGTCATTCACAAGCAGTGGATTATCATAAACATTCAGTCCTAACAAGTCAGGTTCTTTGGTTGAATCGGAATTTGTAATAGGAAATGAAGTCAGTGTTTTATCTGATGCTAAAAAGTTATGAAAAGCCAATCGTTCATCAACAAGCCATAGATTGCTGTCCTCAAATTTAATTTCATTACTTACAGTCTGCATCGGCATAATCAGCTTGTGCAAAACATCTTCTTTAGAATATTTCTTGTCTGCCCCCTTTTTTATTGCCTTACGAAGCAAATCGAGAATTACTTTTCTATGTGCAACATAGTTAGCCAAATCAGAACGTTTCAAATCACTTGCTTTTGACAAGTATTCATCAATACGTTTTGAATAATCTTCTTTGTTTTCAATTCCATGTGGACACATTAAATCATGCCCTTCAGCAAGCAGTTGAGATTCAAACGCCATCAAATGAGAATGAAGTTTTATATCCAAATCTTTATCGGAAATATTTGGGTCAACAATCTTATCTTTCTCATTTAATCTTCCCAAAATTGGTCTGTATCTCGGTGCTTTTGTATCTACGAAGTCCGACAATCTTTTTATTCCAATTTGTTTGTTTTCCGTTAGGTACTGATCTAAATATACTGTAATATTTTTTAGAGCGTTATCTCTTATTTCGCTAAATGAAATTTCATCATCCGCAAACAAACCTTCAACTGTTTCAGAAATATTGAACGCAACTCTTTCAGGCGTTACCTTTTCTGTCAAATAATCTGAGGTCAGGAAACACATGTAAGCAAAGTTCTCTGTACCGTCATTTAAGAAACCAAACAGCCCAGGTATTTTACCTTGAAGTGATTCTTCTTTTACAACTCTATCAGCAGCACTATATATAATACTGTGTTTGTTTTGTAACGAAGATTTCAATTTGACATGAGTAATTTCAAAAGTCCTTGACTTGATTTTAAATGAGAAACTTTCAGAAGCATTTATCATTAAATCATCATACTCTTTAGAAAGTGAAATTTTTTCATCCGAGTCGTCAATATAAATTTCAGGGGCACCGCCATTGCGAATGAAATACCACAAACAATGCTCAAGTAAATCCCGGGAGATTGTTGATGCAGTTTTTCGCAAATATTTCAAATATTCTTTTCGAATATTAAGCAACTTAATGGAAGTTTCAATTTTTGCTTTAGGAGTTGGTTTTGCATCATCATTATGAATATCGTTTGTAGCATCGAAATCAAAAGTTCGAGTAAATGTTTCACTGTTTTCTTCGTAAACACTTTTTATACTTACTTTATTAAAAGCTTTAAGCCAAAGCAATCTCCCAACACCACGACACCCCAAATCAATTTTATATTCGGAATCTAATGTTTGAAACGAAGTGAAATTGTCAGTATTGAAACCAACACCATTATCAGTGACTTCAAATCCAATAATATCTGGCTTCACATCTGGATACGCTGTTGCTTGGGATGACCGAAATATTTTTATTGTAATATTGCCATCCATTAATGAAGATATCTTACCCTGCTTTAATGCAGAATCTATTGAGTGGATAGAATTTACAACTGCCTCAAATAATGGATACAGAACATTTGTCATTGGCAAATTGGTGTTTCTTAATCGACCTTTTAAACTGGTATTTAAATTCATGCTATTAAGGATGTTTGAGTTTCATTTTCTTAAAATATAGAATTCCGTTTCTAAGTTGCATTGTCCCAATAGAGTTGTCGCTAACGTATAAGCGTTTTATTTAACGTTTCCCCAAAAGTATGCTTAATAAAGAACAAAAGCAATTTTTAACCGGCTGAATTTTAATTTGAAAAACTGAGGGGGAAATGGCAAATAAAACTAAGTTGAACTGAGCCTATAAGCTATGGGCTTCCTATTTTGAGCCGACCATCTTTTTGTGTCCCATCTTCTACGGTGGTACTTGCGGACATGGCCCAGAGTTGGACTTCTGACTTAATTTCTCATTATTTCTGGACTTTTGGTGACATACTTCTCTCTATGGGCTATTTTTTAAGCCATTGAGATGGATTTCAAGCAATTTTAAAGAACGTTTTTCCTTGATCATTTTCTAAACTAAACTGGCACAAGTCTTCCAAATTTCAAGTATCACCTTCACTTGCATTAGGGCTGAATCAATGTTGACCGGTCTGATCAGTTGAACTTCTTGCCGAATTAACCCTGCAGAGTAAGCCATGTCAATTATTGCCCTATATTTAATGTTTTGGGTAACGGAGATCTGCTTTTCAATTTCCAACCCTACTGACAAAATAACTGGCAATTTTCTTTTCCGCCGTGGCCGTTTGATCTTGAACTGTTCCCATTCCCGGCCAAAAACATCGACCTGTATGAGCTTAAAAACGCTAATTGTCAGGTTAATCAACGAAGTTGAAATGTTTTCGTCGAAAATCCATTTGTAAAGATAGGCCTTAAACTACTGTACAGTAACAACATCCATGGAAAGTTGCATCTCGTCGCTAATCTTTGCTAAATGGTCACTTTAGGTTTTAACTGGAATTGGACCGTAATTGCGAAGCAACATCTCCTGGATAAGCTTCTCTACATAAGGTGACTCTGTGTATTCATAATAACTAATTTTAAAATTTACATCCAAAAATTAGTCAATTACTCAGAAAGGTACCTTTTGTTTTAGTTCAACGAAAAGCAACATGTGGCGTTTTTAATCATTTGGGCTTGTTTTGCCCTAGCGGCAAGCCCAAATAATTTAAAATGTGCGCTATATTGCATATTAAGTGATTTTATTTTGCCCATTTTTCACAATATGTAACTTGTCCGTTGTACTTGCTTTCCAAATGTTTAACCACTGTTTCACAAATCTCTATATATTCATCATCTGTTATTGGTGCTTGTTCGCTTCTCCAACCACCATGAGATAAATCGTTTATCAATGTGTAAGATTTGGTATCAGATGGTATATTGATTTTTATGTATTCTGCAATACTTTCGCTGGCAATTTCAACATTTTCAAATTTTGTTAAAGTTTCCAAAATATGCCTTATTGAATTTGCTGTTGTATGAGTTGGTAATACAGATTTTCTTGCAATACTATAAATATCAAAAAGATGATGAATATATGGAACAGTCAAATTATTATTAAATTCTTTTATCTCGTTTCCTTTTAAAATCAACTTTTTGTCAACAATATTATTTGAAGCTAAAACTCTCATAAAATCATTATTATGAGTAAAAATAAGTAAACGCTCTCTTTTTATTTTGTTCAAAATGGTTTTTATATCCCGAATAACTCCGCAAAGAGTATAAACATGTGTGAAATCCATACTTGAAATAGGGTCGTCTATTACAAAAAATATTTTTTCATATTCATTTTCATTTGATATTTTTAAATGAGTATCGCCAATATAGTAAGCAAATGCAATTATATTTTTTTCTCCTTCGCTTAATACATCTTTGGTTTGTCCTTTATCTAAAATATTTTGATTAAAAATAAGTCTAAATGTATCTTCGTCAAGTGTATATTTTGCTGAAAAAAAATAGTTTAATACTTGTTTAATAGTAGATGCGACTTTGGCTTTTTTGCTAATTTTTTGTTGTTCCTTTTTCTTCTTAATTTCTTTGCTCAAAGTAGTCCAATCATTTCGTAATTTTAATATAGTTTTGATATTTACAGCGTGAAATGAAAATAATTCATCGTAAACAGCATTACATATTAGTTTTCTAATTGATTTATTTTCATCGCTTATTCTATTTTTCTTAAAATTCAGATTATTAATTTCCTTGTTGTTTTGCTCTATTACCCCATTTATAATTGTTTGATATTTAAGTAGATTTACAGAAAAATCAAATGGCATTAACAACGGTATTTCTATTGATTTTAATTTTTCGTTGATTTGGTTTATTAGAGCTTTAAAAAGTTCTTGTATTTCAATAATTACAAGTTCTTGTAATTCAACATTTTCAAGTGAAGGAATATATTGAGTTTTATATTTATTGAATTCATTTGTTCTTTTTATAGAAATATCTAAATTTTGCTCATTCTTTTTGTAGAAATCTTCAACTAATATTTTGTAATTATTTAAATTTTTGATGGTTTTTGCTTCTTCGTCGTTAAGATATTTTGTATAATTATCAATTAGTGCAAGTGCTTCAGTTTGCAAATCTTGTTCGCAAAATGGACAAAACGATTGATTTGAAATTAATTGCATACCTGTTTCGACAAAAGTTTGTTTGCTTTTAATTTTTGCTTTAAATTCTTCGGCAAGCGAACTTAGGCTATAAACTTTTAAAAGGCTATCAATAATTACTGAAAAAATATCTGAATTTAATTGAATCTCAGGTATTGGCGAAATATCAGCAAGATTTTCAGGAACTGATTTTATTTTGTTGTAATCGTTAAGTAAATCTGTAAAAGTTTTTCCTATATTATAAAGTGGTTTATCAATATTTTCAACCAAATTTTCATAAGAAAGTTCTTTATATTCGTTTAGCCGTTTTATATTGTAAATATCATTTATGTTGTCTTCAAGGTAGTCTGCAATATCTTGTTTTACCTTTTCAGATAAATCTTTGCCTTCTTTTTCAATTTTGGCTAACTTTTTTTCATCTTCGCTTACATCAATGTTTGCTTTGCCTAAAATAAATCCTTGAATATTGCTATCCTTTTCATAACTGAGAGTTTTAATATTTTCATCAACGTAATCTTGATTAAACGTGTGATACAAATATTCGGTTTTGGGAATAGTTGGGACAAATCCTTTATTAATCTCAAATTTGAAATTTTCTTTCGTTGTGCCTGTTTTATCTATGATTGAAAAAGAAAATGAAGCCTTATTTTCACCGAATGAAATTAATTTATCGGTAAATATTTTACCTTCTTCATCTATTAAAAGTGCCGATTTATCTTCTGTTAGACGAAAAAGACGGCTAATAAATGTTTTTCCACTTCCATTATTTGCAAACACACCTATTTTTAAGGAATTTGAAGTAATCGTCTTTGACAAATTCTTTAAAGGTGCCAAATTTTGACATTGGATTGTTGTTTTTATATCATCACTACTACTCATGTTTTATTGTTTTAATTGTATGCGTCTAACGTATTAGCGTTTTATTTAACGTTTTCCCAAAAGTATGTCTATTAAAGAACAAAAGCAATTAAAAGTCTGAATTTAAAGTTGAAAAGCTGAGGGGGAAATGGTAAATAAAACCGAGTTGGACTATGCCTATAGCTATGGGCTTCCTATTTTGAGCCGACCAGTTTTTTGTTTCCCACCCCATTCGGTGGTACTGCGGACACGGCCCGGAGATGGATTTTTGACTTATTTCTCATTATTTTTGGACTTTTGGTGACAAACTTCTCCCTATTGGTTATTATTTCTGCCATCTAGATGGATTAAAGGCAATTTTAAAGAACGTTTTCCTTGATCATTTTCGAACCTGGCACAAGCCTTTCAAATTTGACCTGATCAATTGATCACCGGGCAAAGTTATAATAGATTGTTTGTAAGCATTCGGTAAAGTCCGTCTTGTTTTTTTGAAAAATCGGGATTTCTTTCAAAGTTTCTCCTAAATGTTCGGAGAACTTTGAAAGACTTATTGGACGGATTTATTGCAATCTTAGTTTTGTGGTTTAAAATTGTGCGGGAGCAGTTCCGCCAGGTCCTTGCAGTAGTCGTTGTCGTAATTGTGGACATTGTTCAGGAAGAAGACGAGCCAGTCGCGGAAGTTTACACCGCTCGCCTTGCAACATCCCAGCATGGAATACATAATGGCTGCATTTTCGGCCGCTTCGTGATTGCCACAGAACAACCAATTCTTCCGGCCGAGCGCGATCGGCCTTACGGCATTTTCCGCAAGATTGTTGTCCATCTTCAACCGGCCATCGAGATGGTACCGGGTCAACTTGTGGTAAATCCCATACGTGTACCTGATGGCTTGGCCAATACGGCCTTTGGGCAAAACTTTGGGATATTCATTTGCCATCCATTTTTCAAAGGCGACCATGATGGGATAAGACAGTCGGGTACGTAAGTCGGCACGCTCTTCAAAGGAGAGGTTTTCCAGGTCGGCGCGCCTTTCCACGTCATAGAGCAGGCCTATCTGCTCCAGGGCAT
>CAIYPA010000254.1 GCA_903927965.1 uncultured Bacteroidia bacterium
AATAGTTATTTTTTTCCTATTTGGTTTGCTTGGTGTGGTTTGGTGGGTCCTAAAACACAAAAAGGACAACACAAGTGACTATTTTCTTTCCGGACGTAGCGAAACCTGGCTTGCTGTGGGTGCGGCGATTTTCGCAGCCAATATCGGTTCCGAACATCTTGTGGGACTGGCAGGTGCCGGTGCCGAAAGTGGCATGGCCATGGCACACTGGGAAATGCAAGGATGGATGATCCTTGTCCTTGGATGGGTATTTGTCCCTTTCTATGCCCACAGCAAAGTTTTCACAATGCCTGAGTTTTTGTTGAAGAGGTTCAATTCGAATACAAGTTCAACATTATCGATCATTACATTGATTAGTTATGTTTTAACAAAAGTTTCCGTTACCGCTTTTACTGGAGGGATATTCCTACAATCGGTCATGGGGATCGATTTTTGGTACGGTGCGATCGGATTGGTCCTGCTAACCGGTATATTTACTGTACTCGGTGGAATGAAGGGAATCATGCTGGTTTCTGTAATCCAGACCCCAATTCTGATCCTTGGAGCGATTACGATCCTGATCCTGGGCCTGTTGAAGGTAGGCGATGGTGGGTTGATCAGTGGATGGGATGCGGTTATGACCCATATTGGTACAAACCGCCATTTGTACCATGCCAACCCCTCTGATCCTTTGTATGCCAAATTTCCTGGAGTTGGAGTCATTTTCGGCGCATCGATTATCGGCTTCTGGTATTGGTGTACAGACCAGCACATTGTTCAACGTGCGTTGGCCGCTAAAGATTTAAACAATGCCCGTAAAGGGACTATCCTTGCTGGTTTCCTGAAAGTCCTTCCGGTTTTCATGTTCCTGATTCCCGGAATGATCGCAGCAGCTTTAAAAGCAAAGGGAGTTGTGATGTTTACCGATAACAATGAGGCCTATGGAAGCCTTGTAAGCACTTTATTGCCAATTGGCGTCAAAGGTATTGTGGTAGTCGGTTTCATTGCTGCCCTGATGACCTCACTGGCTGCCCACTTCAATTCATCGGCAACCTTATTCACCATCGATTTTTACAAGAACTACCGGCCTCAGGCAAGCGAACACCGTCTGGTTTGGGTAGGCCGGATCGCCACCATCGTTGTCGTATTCCTCGGATTAATCTGGATACCAATTATGAAAGGATTAGGTTCGGTCCTTTATGAATATTTACAAAATGTGCAGTCGTTGATTGCCCCTGCCATTGCCGCAGTGTTTATTATGGGCGTTTTCAACCGCAGGATTACACCGAAAGCTGGCGAATGGGGTTTGTTGTTGGGCTTCCTGGTTGGGATGTTCAGGTTGGGATTGATGATCTTTGATCCGGCAACAAGTTTTGACCCGATTACAGCAAAGATGATCACAAGCCCTGAATTACGATATGGCATATTTCTGATGTTGAATATCAACTGGCTCTATTTCTGTTTGTTCCTGTTGTTCTTCACGATGGCCGTTATGGTGGTTGTAAGTATGTTTACCCCAAGGGCCGGTGAGCAACAGTTACAGGGATTGACCTATTTTTCACAGTCACCCGAGCAGATTGCAGAAACACGCAACAGTTGGAGTGCCTGGGATGTCGTTACCTCTGCCGTTGTCGTCGGCATTTGTGTGGCGTTCTATATTGTTTTCTGGTAACATGCATGACAATGTTTGCTGAATTAAAAAAACAGGTTTTTGAGGCCAACCTCGATCTGGTCAAACATGGGTTGGTCATCTTTACGTGGGGAAATGTTTCGGGAATTGACAGGGATAAAGGGATATTCGCCATAAAACCAAGCGGATTATCTTATGATTCAATGACATGGCAGGATATGGTCCTTGTTGACATGGATGGCAAAGTTGTTGATTCAAAATTCAAACCATCGTCCGATACACCGACTCACCTTGTTCTTTACAAAGAGTTTGGGAACATTGGAGGAGTAGTTCACACCCACTCGGAGTGGGCCACAACCTGGGCCCAGATGGGATTGTCGATCCCACCTTTGGGCACAACCCACGCCGATTATTTTTATGGTGAAATTCCCTGCACGCCACCTTTAACTGAAGAGGAGGTGATAAACGACTATGAATTTCAGACAGGAAAGGTGATCACTGAAACATTCCGTGTTTTGGCAATTGATCCTGATGCCATTCCGTCAGTACTTGTTTCAGGTCATGGCCCTTTTGCTTGGGGAAAAAATGCAAATGATGCTGTCCACAATGCTGTAGTTTTGGAGCAGGTTGCGAAGATGGCCCATCATGCCCTTGTGGCTGGGAAAATGACCGGGATCGATCAGTTTTTGCTCGACAAACATTATTTACGCAAACATGGTCCGGGAGCTTATTACGGCCAAAAATAGACAATAATTTAACTCATTGATTAATAAATACTTGGATATATGGAAGAAAAAATATATGTCATTGGAATTGATTACGGAACCGACAGTGCAAGGGCACTCATCGTCAATGCACTCAACGGTGATGAGGTAGCCACATCGGTTAAAGCCTATCAGCGCTGGGCAGCAGGTAAATATTGTGACCCGGCAAAAGATCAGTATCGTCAGCACCCGCTCGACTATGTTGAAGCAATGGAAGCCTCGGTTATTGAAGCCCTGGCAAAAGCTGGCCCGGATGTAGCAGGTAAAATTGCAGGTATATCCTTTGACACCACGGGTAGTACACCTGTCCTGGTCGATGGGAATGGCACGCCACTTTCACTCATATCTGGTTTTGAAGAAAACCCTAATGCGATGTTCGTTCTTTGGAAAGACCATACCGCAATAAAAGAAGCGGCCGAAATCAACAAGCTCGCTTACAATTGGGGAACCGATTATACCCAATACGAAGGGGGAATTTATTCCTCCGAATGGGTCTGGGCAAAAATGCTTCATGTGCTCCGGGCTGATGAGACTGTAAGGAATGCCGCTTATTCCTGGGTTGAACATTGCGACTGGATGCCAGCCCTGATCACCGGGGTCACAAAACCAGAGGTTATATTGAGGAGCCGGTGCGCGGCAGGCCACAAATCGATGTGGTATGCTGGTTGGAACGGGCTTCCATCGGAAGAATTCCTTACCGCCCTCGATCCGGTACTAAGTGGTTACCGGGCAAAACTTTATGATGATACTTACACAAGCGATGTAAAAGTAGGCAACCTGACAGCCGAATGGGCCGAAAGGTTAGGATTGACAACTGATGTAGCCGTCGGTGTAGGCGGTTTTGATTGCCATTTCGGTGCAGTCGGTGGCGAGGTTACCCCAAATGTCCTGGCAAGGGCAATCGGGACATCCACCTGCGATATCATGGTGGCCTCCTACGATCAGATCGGCGACAAGCTCATTGCCGGGATCTGTGGTCAAGTTGATGGTTCGGTTATTCCAGGTTACATCGGACTTGAAGCCGGACAATCTGCCTTCGGAGATGTTTATGCCTGGTTTAAAAAAGTGGTCGCATGGCCGTTGGAGCAGATCCTTGCAAATTCAACCCTGATCGATGTGGCCACACGCGAGAAATTGATCGCAGAAACAATGGACCAGATCATCCCGCAATTGTCTGCGGAAGCGGTACTGATACCCATTGAAGAGTCAACTATTATAGCAGTTGACTGGATGAACGGTCGCCGTACGCCCGATGCCA
Source organism: uncultured Bacteroidia bacterium (assembly GCA_903927965.1). Classification (GTDB taxonomy): domain Bacteria; phylum Bacteroidota; class Bacteroidia; order Bacteroidales; family Prolixibacteraceae; genus JAAFHB01. The sequence goes on from CAIYPA010000254.1 coordinate 3,632, forward strand.
CCCAGGAAGTGACAGGTTCAATAACCGGATTGAAGCTGGGTTCTTCCGCGCCACGGATTTTCAGGGCATTGGTCGAAGCCACCGCATTTGGTTCAAAAGCCATTGTTGACCGTTTCGCACGCGAAGGGGTCGAGATCAAAGAGATCATTGGATTGGGAGGTGTCGCAAAAAAATCACCTTTTGTGATGCAGACACTTGCCGACGTGCTGAATATGCCGATCAAAGTGGCAACCACCGAACAGACCTGTGCTTTTGGTGCGACCATGTTTGCTGCAGTTGTCGCAGGCATTTATTCAAAAGTTGAAGACGCGCAAAAAGCCATGGGGAAAGGGTTTGAGAAAGAGTATTTCCCAATTGCTGAAAACACGGTAAAATATACCGAAATATACCAGAAGTACCTCAAATTGGGTGAATTTACGGAAAAAGAACTTTAACGATCGATTTACAGGGGGTTCAACTACAGAAAGATTGGGCAATTATTTTATCTACTTGATATACAATTGCTTAATTAATATTCTCTAAGATGAACCCTCTGTTTTTTTGCCAAATTGTTCGTTTCTGTATCCTAACTTGCCAATTTGATTAATCAAGCTTCATTTTGTTTAAGTGCCTAAAGATTCAAAAAAAACAGGCCTTATTTACAAATAATTGAAAATTAAATTGTTCCACCTTTACCATTTTGGATATAAGTAGATATATAATTGATATATAGTGATATATATTGTTTGTTACGGTGAGAAAGTTGTAAATAAAAGCAGGAACTGACCCTAAATGTCCCTGTTTCAACCTTATATTTTCATATAAACCAGGTATTTTGAATGTGTTTTTTTACAAAAATATTTTTTTAACAAGAAATTTTTTTATATTTGGCAATTGCCAGAAAATACACTGGTAAGTAAA
>CAIYPA010000255.1 GCA_903927965.1 uncultured Bacteroidia bacterium
CCCTCAATGATCTGGGATATTTGGGAAAGCGAGTAGTTGAGTTCTGTCAATTCAAGGACAATGATGCCACCAGGCTCATTTGAAGAGAACAACTCACTGATTTTAATCGCCAGATCTGTCCTTGAAATTGAACCTACATAAGAATGGTCAGCTGCCAAAACAGGAACAATGGAGACCCCGCATCCCAATGCGACCCCAACAACTTCAAAAATATGCTGGTTCACATGCACATGTGGCTGAAGAAGTATCGGCTTAATGTATCTTTCGATCTTTTCTTCAAAGTTCTCGGCATCATAGATATCTTTGTCCGATACGACTCCCAAATATTCATGACCGACAACCACGGGAAGATGCGAAACGCGAAAAATTTCCATCAGCATTAATACTTTGGTGCCAATCTCGTCGAGAGTAACAGTGGGGATGGATTCCGTAATCAAATTTTCAGCTATCACGATTATTGCTTTATTTTGTTATCAAATTCAATTCAAAGTTGTAAATTGCACTCCAATTCATTATTTCAAAACTATGACGCGATTAAGTGTAAATATAAACAAAATTGCAACATTGCGTAATACCCGTGAGGGAAATACGCCAAATGTTAAACTTGCAGCCATAAACTGTGAGGAATTTGGTGCAGATGGGATTACCGTTCATCCTCGTCCAGATGAACGCCATATCCGATATTCAGACGTAAGGGACTTAAAACCAATCATAACCACTGAATTTAATATAGAAGGTTACCCTTCTCCTTCTTTTCTTGAGTTGGTACTTCAGGTTAAACCCGATCAGGTTACTTTGGTACCAGATTCACCCGAAGCAATCACTTCAAATGCTGGATGGGACACTATAAAGCACAAAGAGTTTCTTTCAGAAGTGGTTTCCGCACTCAAACGGGCAGGAATCCGTACCTCAATCTTTATCGGAGCCGATGGAAAAATAGCAGAAGGGGCAGCGATTGCAGGAGCTGACCGGGTAGAACTTTATACAGAACCCTATGCAACTGCATTCCCATATAATCCCGAAATTGCGATTGAACCATTTGTAAAGGTGGCGAAAATTGTTGCTGATTTAGGTCTCGGACTCAATGCTGGCCATGACCTAAACCTACAAAACCTGAAGTTTTTCAATCAATCTATCCCCAATCTTCGTGAAGTTTCGATTGGCCATGCCCTTATTTCGGACGCCTTATATCTTGGGCTTGAACTGACGATACTCAAATACAAGGAGTGCCTTAGGTAAGGCTTGGAGCGTGGGGCTTGGAGCGTGGGGCTTGGAGGCGGAAAAAGGGAGAATGGAAACGGGGTCTTCAGCTCTTTCACCGTGATAAATACAGAGAAGGCATTGCATCGTTGGTTTCTTCAAAATTTATGAAATGAAGGAATTATTTGTGATTGGTTTTAATCAGAACGGAAAAGCCAATTGGGCTTTAGCTGGAACAGGTGTAGGGTTTATTATTGTATATATATCATTATCAACTATTTATGTCTGTTAGGCTAAACTTTTGGAAATCGGGAAGCGGTCCTGCATTTGTGATCCTGCACGGATTGTATGGTGCTTCGGACAACTGGATTTCGATTGCCAAAAAGCTGGAAGACCAATTCACTGTTTATATTCCAGATCTTCGTAACCATGGCCATTCTCCGCATACCACGACCCATACTTTTCAGGATATGACGGACGATCTGTTCCGCTTTTTGAATGACCATTCCATTACAAATGCGACCATCCTTGGTCATAGCATGGGCGGCAAACTGGCAATGATGTTTTCAGCCGAATATCCCGAGTTGGTGAAATGTTTAATCGTTGCCGATATTGCCCCTAAGAGTTATAATTCACTTAATCAAATATTTAAGTCTGTATTGCAGCATGAATTGATCCTGGATTTGATGGAGGAACTTAATCTTGTTGCTGTGGATTCGCGCAAGGAGATTGATCATTTCTTGTCCGAAAAGCTTCAAGATACTTCTTTGCGGCAATTCCTGATCAAGAACATACATCGGAACAAGGAAGGCTATTTTGAGTGGAAAATTAATGTCCCTGTACTGAAATATGCTCTTCGTTCCATCACATCCGAAGTAAACAGTGAGTGGTTTTCCGATCGCCAACCCATTCTTAATTACCCTGTTACCTTTATTCGCGGATTGAATTCCGAATACATTATGGACAGTGATATCCCGGAAATAAAAATAATATACCCGGATGCCAAAATCATTGATATTCCTAATGCAGGTCATTGGCTACATGCCGAACAACCTGAAAAATTTATCGATGCCGTCCTATCTGCCGTATAATTCTGTCAACTCTTTTAACCACAGTGTCTTCTCATTTAAAAGATCCGCCGAGGCTAATTTCCATTTCCAATTTCCCTCTATCGTACCAGGAGTATTCATTCTCGCAGCCGAACCCAATCCAAGTATATCCTGAAGCGGGAAAATGGCCGTTCGTGCAACAGAACCCATAATTGCCCTGACCATTTTAGGTGCATCTGGTTTTGATGTCCCAAAATATTTTCGGATGTGGTCGCGCTCCTCCCCTTTTGCCGTTTTCAAAAAATTAACAGTAGTATCGTTATCATGGGTTCCGGTATATGCAACAAAATCGTGTTTGTAATTATGTGGAAGATGCTCATTTTCAGCATCCGATGCAAATGCAAACTGGAGAACCTTCATTCCAGGCAAGTTGTATTTTCTCCGAAGATGGTGTACCTCCTCGGTAATCGTCCCCAAATCTTCGGCAATAATGGGCAAATGACCGATCTGACCTTGTAAAAGTCCAAGTACTTCATCCCCATGGGCATGCATCCATTCACCATTTATGGCGGTTTTTTCACTGTAAGGTACAGCCCAAAATGATTCCAATCCCCTGAAATGATCGATCCTTACAAGATCGTACATTCGCAGGTTAAAGTGCAAACGGGCAATCCACCAATCATAATTCCGATGTGATAATTGATCCCAATCGTACAATGGATTTCCCCAAAGCTGTCCTGTAGCACTAAAATAATCGGGTGGAACGCCCCCAACTTTCACAGGTTTTCGCTTTTTATCAAGAAGGAACAGTTCCTGGTTTGTCCATACATCGACACTATCATAGGAAACATAGAGCGGGATATCGCCAAATATTTTGATCCCACGATCGTTCGCATATTTTTTCAGGGAAAAATACTGCCGAAAAAAGACAAATTGCAGGAAATGCTGGTATTCAATATCTTCCTGATATAGTCGGGAATAACGGTGCAATGCTTCATATGACCTTTTTATCAATGACTCCTCCCAATGGCTCCAATCTTTACCTTTCAGGTTTTTTCGGAAGGCATAAAACAACGACCATGATTCGAGCCACCATGCATTTTCAGTCCAAAATTGACGATAATCGTCCCAACCAAACCCACCGATTTCACGAAACCGGAGAAACGCCTTATGAAGATGCGGCTCCCGAAATTTCCTTACACCAACAAAATCGATGCATTCTAAAGGAAATTTAATTTTGGATGGTAATTCTACAACAGGTAATAATCCGATTTTCACAAGATCCTCTAAATCAATTAGATCCGAATTTCCGGCAAATGCCGAATAACACTGATAGGGAGAATAGTTGAAATCGGTAGGACCAAGCGGCAATATCTGCCAAGTCTTCTGTCCGGATTCGGAGAGCCAATCGATGAATTTTTTTGCTTCGTCACCAAGTGAACCGATCCCAAATTTTCCTGGAAGGGAAGTTGGGTGAAGGAGTATGCCGGAAGTACGTTGAGTCATATTATATAATGAAGGAATGAAGGAATGAAAGAATGAAGAAATTAAGGAATTAAGGAATTTATCGTCCTTATCTGTCTGATTTGATTTTTAATACTTTTAACCAGGAATTCATTTGTCACCTTTTGAAGATTTTAGAATGGAGGTTAAGATTACGATGATCTCGTTACAATCTATCATAAGTTGTTCTGAATGAGCATTTTGATATACATCGGCATCTTTGATTAAACGAAGCCAGTATTTTGTTTCCCTGGCTTCCTTAAACGCGATTTGGATTTTGGCAATAAATTCGGCTTTGGAAATCGCACCCTGTGACTCCTCAGTATTTGCACCAATACTTGTCCCACTTCTCAACAACTGTCGCGAAAGTACGTACTCATGCCTTTTCTCTTGTATTTCAAGAACATACTTGACAATTCCAACTGCAAACGAGTAAGTCTTATCAACAATCACATTCTCCTTCATGCTGGAATTCTTTAATTCTTAATTCCTTAATTCTTTCATTAATTTTTGAGCCATTTATCCAGCCACTGATAGAATACCCTTTGCCAGAGTATGCCGTTTTGCGCCTGTAATACCCAATGACTTTCGTCTGGGAAGAACAAGAACTCGGCAGGAATGCCTTTGAGAACTGCAGAATTAAATGCACCCATTCCCTGGGTGTAAGGGATGCGCAAATCTTTTTCGCCATGGATCACCAAAATCGGGGTATCCCAGTTCTGGACAAATTTATGAGGGGAGAAATTCTGATAAGTGTTCTGTGCCACCTTGTTGTTCAGGTCCCAATAGGCACCACCATTGTCCCAATTGACAAACCACATCTCTTCGGTAGTTGAATACATGGCTTCAAGGTTGAAGATGCCACAATGTGAAATAAAGGCTTTAAACCGTTTTTGATGATGCCCGGCCAGATAATAAACCGAGTAACCCCCATAACTTGCACCAACTGCCCCCAACCGATTTTTATCGATATAAGGTTCTTTGGCCAAAGTGTCGATCGCAGTCAAATAATCTTTCATATTCTGGCCACCATAATCTCCCGAAATCTGTTCGTTCCATGCTTGCCCAAAACCTGGGAGGCCACGACGGTTAGGAGCCACAATAATGTAATTGTTGGCAGCCATCATCTGGAAGTTCCAGCGGAAAGACCAAAACTGACTTACCGTACTTTGTGGGCCACCTTCGCAATAAAGCAATGCAGGATACTTTTTGGCAGGATCGAAATGGGGCGGATAGATCACCCAAACCAACATTTTTTGCTTGTCGGTAGTCGTAATCCAACGGCTTTCAACCTTCCCGAAAGTCAGTTGGTCCATAATTCCCTTAGTGACAGTTGTTATGGGTTCATCCTTCCCGGTTGTTGGATCGACACGGTAAATTTCAGCAGGTTGCGACATCGAAACTTTAGCTGCAACCAGTTGATTGCCTGCAATTAATACATTCTGATAATTGTGGACTCCACTCGTGACCCTTGTAAATTTTCCGTCTGCCAGATCCATCCTGAAAATTTCATCAGTTGCATGGATATCCGAAATAAAATAGATCGATTTACTGTCGGGACTCCAGGTTAGCCCTTGCACATTCTGGTCAAAGTTAGCAGAGCAGTCCTTTTTCTCGCCTGTTTTTAAGTCAGCTACGAATAGCCGGTTTTTGTCAGCTTCATAACCATCGCGGGCCATGCTCTCCCAGGCAATCTTTTGACCATCGGGAGAAAAAACGGGGTTGGTATCATATCCCATCATTCTCTGAGTAAAATTGGTCGTGGCACCAGTTTCAAGATTATAAAAATAAATATCAGAATTGGTAGAAAGTGCATATTCTTTACCTGCTTTCTTTTTACAAGTATAAGCTACAATCTTACCATCAGGACTCCAATTGACCTGCTCAATGCCTCCATTTGGTTTTAATGGCGTATCAAAACGTTCGCCAACCATGATGTCCCTATCTTCAGATAATCCTGAATCACTGTACTTTGCAATAAATACATGCTGATAGGTATAATCATGCCAACTGTCCCAATGACGGTACATCAGGTCCGTTTCGAGACGTGCATTTGCTTTTGGCAGATCGGGGTAAATATCGTGAATGTTTTTGTCGAGTTTGACCGATTTAATGTAGACGATATTCTTAAGGTCAGGGGAATAGTTAAAGCCCGAAATGCCATCAGCAATATTGGAAACCTGAACATTCCCTGTTCCGTCCGGGTTCATCTCCCACAATTGGGCACTCCCCGATTTTGAAGAGATGTAACCGATCTTCTTCCCATCGGGGCGCCACTGTTCCTCTGCCTCTTTTTCAGGCGTATCGGTCAGCTTTTTAGAAGTACCACCGGCAACAGGGACACAATAAATATCACGGTACGACTTATTTTCAGGAATATTAAAATAGGTAACACCATAAATAACCGATTTTCCATCAGGGGAAACCTGTGTCCCACCGATCCGTCCGAACGACCAAAGCACTTCCGGGGTCATGATATCTGAAGCCAGTTTAGGCGTTTCGGGTGTGAAATTGGCTTTCAAAGGAACAGTTTTTTCATCTTTCATACATGCTGAAAAAAGGGTAACGATCAAAAATAAAACATACAACTTCTTCATGGTCTCATTTTTAAATAGGTTACAAAAATAACCGGATTTGGGGATACTACAACAAAAAAATCCTCAACGAAAATCTGCGGGTGAAATTGAGGAAATTTCCCGCAGATTTTCGCAGAAGAACAATATTTTTAGAAAGCACATTATATTGCTGGGAACATTCATTTTATGAATGTTATTCAAAAAATAGGTTGGCCAACCGCTTTTGAAATGGGTTACCATTTTTTGAATATGCCGTCATCTTGTACAAATAACCAATGTACATCGCATTGGCAGCTTGTTCATAAAAATGATTGATCCCTGCTATACGTTCCGGGGTGATTGGACGGAAATATCCGGGTCCAGGATTGGCCATTTCGCGTAACTGACAGGCTTCAAAGGTTTTAATAGTAGTCTCAAGAAGTCTTTTTTCTTCTGCAGCACCTGGAACGCCGGATAGTTTCCGGTTAAATGCGGAAAGGATATTTAATTGTGCATATAGTTCTTCAGGCAAAATATTGATATACAAGCCCCTATTGGTAACCTTCGTAAGAATGGACGGTAATGAAGGATACTCCACAGTATTCTGTTCCACAGGCCATCCACCTTCGGTAGTGATGGTAATTTTAGAAACCGCAGGAAGACTATTGTAATTAAGATCCAATTCTCCTGCTTTTTTAACCGTCAATAAATTACCATTTAGTGAAACTGATTTTATATTTGGGCCGCCGTTCCGGCAAGTGAGAAATATTTTCTTTTGACCGAAGAGAATCGGTTCTTTCTGGACATAAGAGGTTATTGAACCAGGTATCCTTGGCCTAAGGATCAGACGATCTGAGCGGTAATCACAATCGAACAATCCACGGATTGTTGCTGCCGGGATTGCAAAATTGTCGATCATTACTGCCACTCCACCAACTTTGTGTTCTCCAGTATCCGACCATGGATTGCGGGTGTTACTCCCCCATTGTGACCAGGGAGCATCCATCCTGAAATCCTTTGCCCATTTCATTGCCCTTGTTGCAGAACGGCGAATATCACCGAATTTTCCAAGCCTGTAATACATCAGGATAGCCCTTCCTTCAACAGTGCCCCAAACTCCACCATTCACCCAGTCGCCATAGATCCAAAAACCCTTAATACCAGGTCCTGTCGGACTTCCCCAATTACCATATGTATCATCCAGTCCCGGTGCATTTGTAAGAAGGAAATCAAAAGGGCGGATTGCAGGATAAGCCGAAATCTTATTGTAGATCTTGGTCGAAATCGAATCGTCAACAACCCGCAATGCGACTGCATCAGCATTTGCAACACCTTCAAGGTATCCATATTGTTTTTGCCCTAATACCCCATGTTTAGTTCCGTCAGGCTCCATAGATTTAACAAAATACCCTTCCGGAGTGAGCAATTGTGGCAACGATTCCCTGGTTATTTTCTGTCGATGCTGATATTCAGCTAATTTATTCGGATCACCTTTGAGTTTATAGATTTCGACCATCCTGTCAAGAGCGGCCAGATAGGTGATCGACAAACCTGAAAGATAGCCCTTGCCGAAGGTCCCATCGGGTTGTTTGACACCACCATAGCTTGGAGCAAGAAGGTTACAGGCAGGGCCTACCAGAAAAAGGTTATTTTTAGGATCACGGGCCTTTTCAATAAATTCACAGGCCCGCTCCATTTTAGGAAGATATCGTACTATCGCTTTGAGGTCATGGCCTACAAGCAAAATCTCGCATTGCATCACAATACCAGCTGCTGTTGCTTCATAAAACCAGTCATGGTTTTTGACATTACCGTCACCTTGTTTGTAAATAATTTTATTAGGTGCAGCAGCATCGCCCAAGCTTCCGTCTGGTGCAATCAGTTCCGAAAGTTGATTTGGTTTTCCGTCACCCCAAAGCCCTTTTCGTATGCCATCGCCCTGGTTGTCCCAGAAAAGGTCCCACGAATTCTGAAGGACCGTCTTCCAGGGTTCCTGAAGAAATGGTGTAGCGGCATAGGAAAACCCGTAACTGTTTTGAATCCACCATGCGTCCCATGCAGCACCTTCTGTAAATGTGTTCCAATCGGGTTTATAAACCATTGTCAGATTGGGTACAACAGGATTGGGATTGAAAAAAGCGAACGATTCATCAATTAATTGCAGGAAATCAGTATCACCTGTGCCGGAACAATACTTACCCAAGTATTGGCCCAATTTGATGGAATCCTGCCCAAAAGGGTTTGAATTCACGGAATTCTGCCCATATACGGCAATATTCAATAAAACGAAAAGAACAACTGATAGCTTTTTCATTGCTTCAAATTTATTAGTCGTTTCAGTAATCACAATGCGCTAATGGTCACGTAAAATATGTCCTAAGCATAATTAATTTACCAAATGAAAAACCGACCAGATCACAAGTTGTGCATTGTAAAATCAAGTTTATTGAACACCCCGATCATCCTTTTCACAATTCACTTAGATAGCTCCTGAACAACTTGTAATCAGGCTCTAAAATTACTGTATTTTTTGTCCCCTTCATAAAATCCTTCAACTTTTCGGGCATAGGAACATTTCCTGTACCAACGATTTCTTCAACCGTTCCTGTGAATTTGGCTGGATGGGCCGTTTCGAGAAAAATCCCTGTTTCATCATCTTTTAACAGTTCTTCAAGTGCCCGATAACCCACTGCACCGTGTGGATCTAAAAGATAACCTGTTGAATTATAAACAGATAAAAGAGTTTCCCTGATTTGTTCGTCACCATAGGTTGTTCCGACCATTGTATTTGTTATGGCTTCATGGCTGTTTCCATACAAATCGAAGATACGCGCAAAATTACTGGGATCTCCCACATCCATTGCATTGGCAATCGTCGAAACCGAGGGTCGAGGTTCGAAAATCCCAGTTTTGAGGTATTTGTAAACAATATCGTTCCGATTGTTGGCAGCGATAAACCGATGTACGGGAAGTCCCATTTTTTTGGCAAAAAGACCAGCTGTAAGGTTTCCAAAGTTCCCGCTTGGGACAGAAAAAACTATTTTTCTGCTTTTATTTTTCAATTTTGCATAAGCGTTGAAATAATAAAATGCTTGGGGAAGGAACCGTGCTACATTGATCGAATTGGCTGAAGTTATTGTAATCTGCTCTTTTAGTGAACTATCCATAAAAGCCGACTTCACAAGTGCCTGACAATCATCGAAAGAACCAGTGATCTCAAGTGCAGTAATGTTCCGGCCTAA
>CAIYPA010000256.1 GCA_903927965.1 uncultured Bacteroidia bacterium
CAGGAATATTGAACCCAACTGATCTTTAAGAATTTTCTCTTTTGATTCGAATACCTCAACTATCCGTTTTGCTTCCCGGGCCCGGTCAGCCTCCTTCATGAAAACCAGCTCGCAGAGCAATAGAACCAGTATAAGTGGCACTGCAAGAAGTAAATAAATATTTCTTCTAACGAATTGTTTCATACATGGTTATTCATGATGATAAGGTTCATTTTTAAGGATTGTCATTGCCCGGTAAACCTGTTCTACAAAAATCATCCTGACCATCTGGTGCGAAAAAGTCATTTTTGATAGCGAGATCATGCTATCGGACCGTTGATAAACCGCCTTTGAGAACCCATAGGGCCCACCAATGACCAAGATAAGTTGCCGGACTCCCGAAACCATTTTTTTTTCGATCCACTTTGAGAATTCAATGGAAGAGAATTCCGACCCATGTTCATCAAGCAAAACGACTGAATCAACCGGGGCGATCTGGTTAAGGATCAACTGCCCCTCTTTCTCCTTTTGAAGTTCCGGTGACAATGTGCTCCGGTTTTTGATATCCGGTATAACCTTCATATCGAAAGGAATATAAAAGGAGATCCTCTTAACATAGTCATCAATCCCCTCTTTCATGTATTTCTTGTCGGTATTACCGATTGTAAGCAATCTTATTTTCACGGTTACAATATTAAGACAGATAAAATTAGCATCCAATTTTTACATACTATTTTTTAATCACCGCCGTTTTTAATAATATTGCATAATTCTTGTAAATGAATTCAAAAAATATCATTGCGATGAAAAAGAAATTGGGAATATTCTTGTTTTTTACGCTTTGGCTCTCAATGTCTCCCCTATTTTCAATCGGACAGATTCCAGGGGATATCTTTACGGGACTGAAAGCCGGCAATGCCAAATTGGTAGCTTCCTATTTCAATGAGAACATTGAACTGGTTATCATTGACAAAGAAATGGTCTGCTCACAGGCACAAGGTGAACAAATTTTGAAGGATTTTTTTACCCGCTACAAGCCACTTGATTTCAAAATTACGCATCAGGGAAGTGATGATTCATCCTATGCAATTGGCAAGATGCAAACATCGAATGGCAATTTCAGGGTTTACTATCTGATAAGGGTCAAAGCGGGAAAATATCAGATCGTTCAACTCAAGATTGATAAAGATTAGACTCTAAAACAAATTGCTACTCATGTCGATATGGACAACCAATAAAAGACGCATCATCGATTATGCAGATGCAATCAGTCAAAAGGCAAAGTTGATCAAACTTCCGTTTTTTGATGGGGAGCCACTGTATGATGTTGCCCTGTTCTTTTGGAAAGGGATCGTTGATGGAGCCATCTCAACACGGGCCTCTGCTATCGCTTTTAATTTTATTCTCGCCATTTTCCCTGCGATCATCTTTGTCTTTACATTGATCCCCTATATACCAATCGACAACTTTCAGCAACAACTTCTGGACCTTTTCCAAAGCATCCTTCCCCACAATGCCTACGTCGCTGTTCAGGGGACAATTGAAGATATTATTACCCAACCTCGTGGTGGATTGCTTTCGTTTGGTTTTTTGGCCGCATTTATCTTTTCCACAAACGGAATCGTTTCTGTGATTGCTGCTTTTAACGGGACGATTCACGCCATTGAGACAAGAACCTGGCTGAACCAACACCTTGTTGCATTGTTATTGGCCATAATAATAACCCTTCTAACAACAATAAGTGTTGCCTTAATAACAATTAGTCAGGCTGTTATGAATTTTTTAGTTGAAAATAACATTTTACAGCTCGACTTTAAGTACTATTTGTTACTTGGAGGCAAATGGCTTGTGATTTGTGCGCTTTTCTTTTTTGGTTACGCATTTCTGTTTTATTTGGCACCGGCAAAAAAGACAAAATTCAGGTTCATTTCTGCAGGTGGTACCCTTGCCACACTTTTAACCATTGTAACCACAATTGGATTTTCCTTTTACATCAATAATTTTGGAAAGTACAACACACTTTATGGATCGATCGGTACATTGGTCGTTGTTATGCTGTCGTTTTATTTCAATTCACTGATCCTGCTGATTGGCTTCGAATTGAACGTAAGCATCTGGAAAGCAAGAAGTAACAATGAGGATGCAATAGTTTTTGATCAATCGGATGGAAAATAATTAATATTTGCAGAAAATAGTCCTAAAATGATAGTTTGGAATTTCTATTGTGCCTGTGATATTCACCTATATTCCAATGTGTTAGATTTTTAAACACAATAGGTACATCGGTTAACAAATATGCATATAATAGACGGGACAATCAGAAAAAGGGCGGATACAAATGGTAAGGGCGGACACACAGGTCCGCCCCTGCCATTTTCAAATTTTCAAGTCATAACATTTTCAAATTATTGAGCAAGATATTGTGTTTCAATAATCTGCCCCCCTGCCTTCTGGTGTTGTGCTGTCTGCCTGTGCTTCCTTTGGCGACAACAGGACAATAGAGGCAGCAGCGGTAAAGGCCGCATATTTCCCCGCTTTTTTTAGTGCGTCCTTCCGCGTGATCTTTTCCCCCTTCTTTAATTCTTCTCTTTCTGTATTGGTTTTCATATCTTTAGTATTTTAATTCTAATATATTTTTTTTCTGGTGACCGAGCGAAGTCGAGGTCCCGGTGGCTGAGCAATGGTAGCTGAACGGATCCGAAGCTAGCCGAAGCCCCGCCTCCCCTTCCCACTATCCCAACTTCGTCCGAAAGGTCGTTCCCTCATTTCCGGACTTTCGATCGCGGACGTTCTTTGAGGTGGTCCTCTTTTCCCGGGGTGGCGCGGTCCCAATTGTCATTTGAGCTTTGAAAGGGCTTTTGTTTTGGGACCGCTTACCCCGGGTTATTATTGGTCAACCCTTACAGGGTTGCCATCGCCCGGTTTTCTCTTCTCCTGGCTTCGTTCTTCGGTCTCCGTTTTTTTGTCTCCCTCTCCATTCTTACTGTCTTTCCATTCATTCTTAATTCCTTCATTCTCCCATCTCCTATTTCCTTCTCCAACTGAACTTCTTCGTTTCGATTCCTTTTCCCGATTCGACCATCAAAAGGTAAACACCTGAGCTGGCATTGTTCAGTGCGATCGTGTTTTCAATTTGTGCCGTAAGTGCCGATGTTGCAACCAACTTTCCGTTCATGTCGAAAACCATGGCCTTTGCAGGAAGGTCGAAATTGCCAATCATCCTGACCAGATTCTGTTCGGGAATTAGGACAACCTTAAATTCATTGAGCAAAGCATTGTCGATGGCAGAGACAATTTCTGTTGTGTGGAGGTAGAACCTTCCGGTCCCGATGCTTGCAGCTTCCAGCGACACGGTATAAGAGCTGTTGGCCACGTCCAAACGTGTAAATGTGCCAGTCCCCTTGTCCTCAAGAACAACTTGATAACCAGCCGGAAGATTGGCAACTGTTGCCTTAAATGTAACCGTTGCGCCCTTATCTGCAACCAATCCAACTGGGACCACCATGTTTTCGAGGTTGTTGTCGGGCAATGCCTGAACCGTAAAGTCAACACCATTGTCTTCTACCAATCTTGTGAACAAGCTAAAAGAAGAAGCGGTGCCATTAAACAGGCCTGCATCTTTACCAGGGTCGAGACCTTTGGTCGCACCTCCAATGTATTGGACGGTTGTCCCTAATTTCCCGTTGCCGTCATCCACGGTCAATCGAATTGTTGGACTGTCAAAAGTGACAGCTTTGAAAGCAGCAGAAACGCTCGATTTCATGTTGGTAGTAAAACTGATGGATCCGCCACCTGTCTTTGTCTTGACAAAGAACCCTTCGCCGGGGGCCAATTTAAGCCCATCGGCAGCGAAAACGGGGCTATAACCTTTAGTAGCGACATCCCCAATATTTGAAACATAGATGGCCAGGTAATTTGGATCGATCTGAGCGTTAGGTGTCTCAATGAATGTTTTGACGTCCAAAGCACATGGGTAAGGATTCCCGATCAGGTTCCAGCCGTTACCCGATTTGGTGACCGGAATGTTAATGTTTGCAGCAGCCAGTGTCCCTTTAAAGGTCAGCTTGCCGTTATCGGTAGCAGGCCCACTTCCTGTGCCTGTTCCGACACCATCTGCACGCATCACTTGGAAACCTTGGGCAGGGGAGCCAAACAAGCCGGAGTTGGTTCCCGCAACTTTATAATAGTCCCACTTTCCTGTCCCTTCATTCCATGGCGAAAAGGCATAATTGTTGAGGTTCCTCGCCACAAGGTTGCCATTGGCAAGAAGGACAAAACTGGCGACTGTTTCCCCTGCGGTTGCTGCCGGTGAGATCAAGTGCCAGAGATTGCCCGATACATAACGTTCAACAGTACCAAGGACACCTGCCGTGCCGTTAATCAACGAACCTGTACCATCGGAAGCAGCAGAAGCGGATTGAACTACCAGCCCTGCGATGCCGGCATTGTTGGTCAATGTCCCGTTTACCGTAAGGGCTTTGCCGGCAGGAATTGTAAGTACCGCGCCCGATTCGATCGTTAGATTGTTGCAAAGAGCCGGTGAAGCAGCGGCAAGGTTGACAACCGGGTCGGTTGCAACATGGGGGATCAGGACATTGTCGGTTGCTGCGGGGACTGTGTTGCAGCTCCAGTTGGCGGCAGCGTTCCAGTCGCTGCTTGAGGAGCCGTTCCAGGTGGTGAGGTTGACTGCACCACCATCGGTGATTGTCCA
>CAIYPA010000257.1 GCA_903927965.1 uncultured Bacteroidia bacterium
AACTTATAAGCATACTTCCCTGGCTTCAGGTACAGATCAACAGTCCAACCGCTATTTCCTGCTTTCATTGGAGTTTGGGTCGTGCTCCACCCATTGAATGTACCTGATATATAAACATTTGCGGCTGTCTTATGATCCGGGAGGTAAAACCACGCATTGTTCTTCGTGTAAATAAAAGTATTTGACATCGAAAAATTGTTCGTTCCATAAACAACCTGGTCATCTGGCTGGCTTCCTGCAAAGCTCATCCATTTGTCCATTACAAGAAAAAGGTCACTTGATGAAAGATTTTTTGGCGACTTTGACTGAACCGGTTTGTAAAGCTCTACAATGCTGTTTTTCAGCTTTCTGGCCTTCCAATTCTCACCTGCAACGGTGATGTCTGTTTCACCTTTGTAAACCCGGGTAATCAAAACACTGTCGAGTTCAAACTGTACCGAAAGCTCTTTTTTCTCTTTGGCACTCCATTTAAGATTGATTGAAAAGATAAGTTGCCCATCTTCGATGCGACAGATTTTATCGGGGTTGTATTGTGCCTGACCTGCAATCGAATAGAACAATCCGATGATCAAAAGCAAATAACTTGTCGCTGTTCTCATCCTTCAACTCCTTTCGTAAAACGTATCCCAAACTGTTTACTGACAAAATTGATACAGACAATGCCCTGTTTCAGAAAATCATAGCCCAGCATCCCATCGGTCTTTGTTCCATAAGACTCGCTCAGGGGTTCAAGATTTGTGACGACCATTTCCATAACAGGGAATTTCTTTTGCCCGATTGTAAAATCATTCATACGCCCGAACAGCACTTCCGAGCTTCCGTTACCGGCCCCGATCACCTCTGAACGGCGGGTAATCGTTAATGTGTTCATAATAGTTCTGTTGCAATCACTGCAGATCACATTGGTTTCGCATCCGGTATCGAGGCAGAAATTCAACATTTTACCACCGATCATTCCTTTTAAAAAGAGAATGTTGGTTGTACTTTCTATTTTCTGGGTATGATCGGCATTGAACAGTGAAGCGCTGTTATTCAACCTTTTACCCTCCTTATCAATTCTGAATAATTTGAGCTGGTTGTTGTTGATATCCAATACAATTTCGAGTTTCCTCATCATGCTGAACCCGATTAATCCCAGAATTTTAATCCCTCTCTTGTTTTCGATATGCCCCAGGTTTGTAATATCAGCGGAGATATTCTTATACGACAAATTTGAAAATTCAATGTGATCGATCATGATTTGTTCGACGAAACCGACGGCTCCTGTCACACCTCCCGGATTCGAACCGCCTGTTTTAACATAGTCCCTAAAGTAAGTGCTATTGAGGACCAACCCATTTGCTCCCGTATCAAAGACAAGGTTCCCGGTTTGGTTCCCAACTTTTGCTTCGATTAAAAACAACCGGCCTGCCCGTTTTTGGGGAATTTCAACCGAATCGACATTCAAATTAAATTCCGGGGTGTAAACAATTTTCTGAAGGAAGATGATTGGTATGTTGGTTGGTGAAACTTCAGATAACCGATAATCGAACCTTAAAGATGGGTCTGTAAATGCTTCAAAGAATATGAAAAGTGCCAGGAATAAGATGACTGGCAATATTTTATGGATTGTTTTTCTGATTGGCATCTCCGAAAATTTTGTGAAATTTATCAAATTTAGATGAAAAATCAACAGTAAAAACCCATTAACCGAATTCGCTGATCCTTTCCAAACGGCCAATATCCAGCAATTCAATTTGTTTGCAATTCATTTCGATCAAACCATCATCCTTGAACTCCTTCATCACCCGGATGACACTCTCGGTTGACATTCCGCATAGATCCCCCAGGTCGGCACGCGAAAGCGGCAAGTCGAACGAATTGCTTTTGAAAATCTTGTTCGACAGGCACAAAAGTATATCGGCCAACCGGCCATGCAACTGCTTCTGAGTCAGGGAAAAAAACCTGCCATAGATCTGTGCCGTACTTTCGTTGAGCAAATTGATGACATGATAGGAGAAGGCAGAATTTTGTTTAAGCAACTGCCTGAAAACCTGAATGTCGATCATCGTGATCATCGAATCGGTATAGGTCGAGATAGAGTAGGGTAATTTGTTGTTTCCGTCAAAAATGGCAGACAAGCCCAACAGGTTATTGCTTTTGGAAAGGGAAATAATGAGGTTGTTTTTCTTCTCTTCGAGATAAATTTTCACCAACCCCTCCTCCAAAAAGTAGATATGGGAGGCAAAGGCCCCTCTTTTACAGACCGTTTCACCCTTTTTAAAATGAATACTGACCGAATTCGCATCGATTGTCGCTTTTTCATCCTCTGTCAATAGCTCATACCAGCTCTGCTCGAAATCAAAAACAGAGCAATGACTAATCCCGTGTACTTCACCTGCCTGGTTCATAATGAAAAATTGATAAATATAAATCACAAAAATAACTGATTTAAATTGGTTTTAACATGACCTGAACAGTCGATTATCCCGGAAAACATCAGTTTTGTTTTCACTTTTCACAATTCATTACAGGTATTTTTGTTAAATATTCATTGACCCTATTGGGAGAAAAGAAAACTCATTACATTTACAGGAATCCAAAATGCTAAAAAAAATAATTTCATCTGTTCTGGCTTTGATTGTCGTTCAATCCTTTGCGCAAAGCCCGGTAATATCGGCGACTGATTTCGCCAATGTACTTAAAACCAACACCAATCTGGTCGTGCTTGATGTCAGTGCTATCGAGGTTTATGCGAAACAGCACATCCAGGGCGCCATTAACGTTCCATTTAAGGAGCTGAACAAGCCGGGAAGTGTGGAAGGGCAGCTTAAAACGGTTGAAGAACTTGTGGCCATTTTCGGCAATAAAGGGGTTTCAAATACAAGTAAAATAGTTGTTTACGATGAAGGGATGAACCGGTACAATGGACGTGTGTGGTGGGTCTTGAAATACCTTGGCGCGACCGATGTATCAATCCTTCACTTCAATATGGAGCAGATTCTAGCAGCAAAGATTGCATTGACAGCGGAACCAACGATCAGAAAGGTTACCACTTTTACACCATCACTTCATCCTGAGATGGTTTGTAAAATGGCTGAAATACAAAAAACTGACCGGAATTTCCTGTTGCTGGATGGCCGCGACAAAGAAGAATTTGACGGTATTGATGCAGCCAAACGGAGCAAAGGGCACCTACCTGGAGCTGTTTTGTTGGGTTTTAAAGATCTTCAGACTACGACTGGCGCGTTTAAATCTAAAGATGAAATCATTGCGATTGCAGCAAAGTCAGGAGTCACACCAAGTAAACCAATTGTAGTTTATTGCAACACCGGCATCAAGGCTTCCGTGTTGTACATAGCTTTAAAGGAAATTGCAGGATTTTCAAATGTCCGTTATTACATTGGCTCTTATGCTGAATGGGTTTCTGTTCCGGAAAACAAGATTATTAAGTAATTCAGAACAACACAAATAAAATCATTCATTTTTATTAATACATTGTATATTAGATAGATATACTAAATCCCCCCTTCCCCCCTTTTGGGAAAGGGGGAGTCCTTCAAAGGAAATTTGTTGCCTATTTGCATCTTGCCGACCTTCCTGCCTTTGCTTTCTCGAAGTCTTCCAAAGCCCGATCCATTACTTTTGATTTTTCGTCATGACAGGTAATGCAACTCCCAACTTCCAAAATGCGTTGTTGCTCATTTACAGTAAAAGGCCTTAAATCACTTCGTGTCGAATTTGGAAATCTGGGTTCTTTTAAAAATCCGGTCCAGGCATCTTCAGGAAGTCCATCCTGCTTGTTGAGGGCAAACCTTGGCCTAAATTCCCATTTGCTTCCAGCACCCGAACTTAAAAACTTTAGGTCTCCTTCTCCAAACCCAAGGGCAACCGGGTTGTTGTGGCACGACTTGCAACCTCGGCCCTCACGAACAGTTGTGTGTCCGGATGCAGGTGCATAAAGCCGGTGAAAAGAGTTCCCTTTTCCGGCAGAAAACGATTCCTTGTCAATTGTCATTACCATACCAGGCATAACCGGAACGATTTTCCCTGTACCTGTTTCCCTGACCCCCAATGTTGGTGCCTGGGCTAAGTTCTTCCCTGTAAATTCTACCCAGGTTCCGCTGGTCGATTTGCCGGTCAGGAGATCAAAACCTGAAGTTCCTTTCTCGTATGCGGTGTGGCAACCAATGCATCGCGGTGTCCAGGAAGTATGGCACGATTCACAGCTCAACCGGTCATGCCCCTTGCCTTTGGCACATTCGGGAGCAGCCGGTTTTGAAATGTGATTTTTCCCGGCCAATTTGTCGGTCAGGAGGATTTGTCCGATAGAATCCACCGTCGTATTGATCAGTGGGTAATTTCCTTTTGCAGTTAAGACGACCCTGTTCTTCGTAGGATACTTCCTGAGCCACGCAATCATCAGTGATTCACGGTCTGGCAGTTTAACGATTAGCGAGGTATTGGGCTTTCCGGTAGGATGACAATCGATACATTGTACATGAACAGCATCTTCCTTATGGATTGGATGCTTACCATCGCCCATCATCTCGTACGATCCATGACAATCGATGCAAACCATCCCTTTCTGATGATGAATGTCTGACTTGACAAATTCGACAACCCTTTCATCAGGCAAAACTTTAAAATTGGATGTATCAGCAACTTCCGATGTTTTCAAATCAGTCTCATTCCATCCTTCATAACTCAGTGAAATCCTCCCCGAACGGCTATGGCAACTTTTGCACCTATCGTTCGAAACCTGGATATTGATGGTCGGGTGAACTTCATTTTTTATAATAAGGGTTTTGGTTTTCATGCTGTCCATGCTTGCCAAGGCTGCACTGTTATAATTCAAATGACAGGCATTGCACCCTCCGCCCCTTTCGAGCCAGGTGGCTTTTCCGGTGAGTTCCTTCTCTTTTCCAAGATGGCATCCAGCACAAAGATTTCGCAAATGGGTATCGGCTGCCGAATGTCCAAGATTTGCGACCTGAAAAGTATCGTTTAAGGAAGATGTCTCACCAAAAACATATTTATCGACACCTATAATCCCACTTTGGGTCGTCATTAAGGAGTTTAACATGCGAACTGCAATCTCCTGATGGCAATTTTGTGTCCCACAAGTCTGTAAAACATTTGAAAAATTTCCAGGCATCCTGATCATTTTGGAATGCGCCACCGATTTATCCGAAGAAAATGGGTCTCCTTTATGACAGGCGTAACATCCCATAAACGCCGGGTTATGCGATTCAGATAAACCACTCATCGCACTATGGCACAACATGCAACCTTCTGTTTTCTTGTTTTCATGTGAGAAAGTCAGGGTATTCTGTACAAATAAATTGACAGGATCGAATATAATCCTTGGTTCACTCGGTGTGGTTGTTTTGTTCCACCCTTTCCACTCCCAGTTATCGCCACGGAACATAAACACGACAAGGGTCAATGCAAGGTAAAGTCCAACAATGGACATAAGGGCAATTTTGACTTTTATCCTCCATTTCTTGGCTATGCTGGGAAGTAGGTAAAAAACCACAAACAGCAATCCAAAAAGAAAAACAACAGTTCCTGGATAACTTGTCAGGTGGAGCATTTCCTGAATTCCAATGAAAAACCAGGGACCTTTGGTCGCACTGCTTTCAACCTGTCCCAATGGTGCCCTGAACAACAAGCTAATCACAAAAAGGGAAATTAAAACAACAATAAAAGTCCTGAGCCGTGGCCAGATTGTCCTGACGTGGTCATAAATACCTATCATTAAAAAAATTGTGCCAAGCGCAACATGCTGGATATAAACAATCTGGGTGCTTTCCTCCGTTCCGGCCAGGGCAGAACCCAAAATTTTACCGATTAACGGAACCGACCCCAACATTGAGGCAACGATCCTTCGTGCCTGAATTCCCGCGGCGTCCCCTTTCAGGATAAACCCCGAGATCATTTCATAACCAAGAAAAAAGATCACGATGCACAAAATCAGCCAGGTCCGTTTGTTGCGGATGTTGGTTTCGGTCGATTTGTGAAGGTGGTCGTAAATATGGAGAATTGTGAATACAAAAAATAATTGTGCGCTCCAGTAATGGAGGTTCCTGACAAAACTTCCCGTTGGGTTCAAAAGCAAAATCTCAGCAACTGATTGATGGGCGCGGGTAAAATCATATGGCACTGCCAGAAATACGCCGCTTAATACACATACCAATAATCCCGATGTGGCAATCCAGCCGGCAGTGTCGAATTGGAAGAACTTTATAAGTTTGCGAAAACCCATCAAAATTTTAGGGATATAATAAATCAAAATTAGATAAAAAAAATCAATTTCGCTAACATAAAAATATTCAAAACTTGTTTGATGTTTCTGACATCGC
>CAIYPA010000258.1 GCA_903927965.1 uncultured Bacteroidia bacterium
GATCCTGAAATTAAGTTGGTCAGCCTGACGGGCAAAGCAGGGACCGGGAAAACATTGCTTGCCCTTGCAGCGGCGATCGCGCAACATAACCTATACGAAAATATCTTGTTGGCCCGACCTATTGTTGCCCTTAGCAATAGGGATATTGGTTTCTTACCAGGCGATGCAGAAGAGAAAGTCTCACCTTATATGCAACCGTTATTTGATAACCTGGCAGTGATCAAGCGTTGTTTCAGTCCTATGAGTTCAGAATATAAATTGATTGAAGATCTTAAAAAAGATGAACGATTGGTAATCAGTCCATTGGCATTTATCAGGGGGCGCAGTCTTTCTAACTGCTATTTTATCATCGATGAAGCACAGAATCTCACACCACATGAGGTAAAGACCATCATTACCAGGGCAGGAGAAGGGACAAAAATGATCTTTACCGGTGATATCCAACAAATCGACTCTCCTTACCTTGATATGCAATCGAATGGTCTGGCTTACCTGACTGACCGGATGAAGGGACAGGACCTATTTGCACATGTTAACCTTGTGAAAGGAGAAAGAAGTTACCTTGCGGAGCTGGCCAGTAATTTGTTGTAGTATGTTGAAATATGTTGAAATATGTTGAAATATGTTGAAATATGTTGAAATATGTTGAAATATGTTGAAATAAAAAAAATCGAAATTTATTGAAATACAATTAATTGAATTTTAATACAATAATAAAAACAACATGTTAAGAGTAAACGAGTATTTTGGGGGGAGTGTAAAATCGATTGCAGTTGAAAATGAAGAAGGAACAGCAACCGTTGGTGTTATGGAAGCCGGTGAGTATGAGTTTGGGACGTCAACCATTGAAATAATGACCATTACAGGCGGAATCCTCGAAGTGATTTTACCAGGTCAAACCCAATGGAAAACTTATCAAAAAGGGGATATTTTTGAGGTTGAAAAGGATACCAAGTTCAAGGTAAAAGCCAATAAACCAGTGGCATATCATTGTCTTTATAAATAGCAACAGAGTTTAAGAGGCTGTTCAAAATTAGGCCATCGGGACAAATTGGACAACCTTCTTACAAAACCTATCTAAGAATCTACTTTTCAAGAATTTCCTTAAGTTTGTTCAGGCCATCTTCAAAATCTTTCGCCATCAATTTTTCCATATCCATGGTCAACAACATCAGGTTCAATGGATATTTCATTTTGCCTGAGAAACCCCATTTTACTTTTGTTGTGGTCCTGTTTACAGTCGAAGTTTCAAACCATGCTTTAGATGTGGAAGCAAAAGGCTTTATAAACCGAAGTTCAAAATCAATCCGGTATAAATCCTGAATTTTCTTAATCTCCTGCTCCCCTTTGCCAACATCTTTCATTTTACTCTCCCAAGTCGAAACCGCACCGACAGTCCCGTCAGTACCCAGTAATCCTTTAATCATTTCCGGATCTTTCCTGGACCAAACACTGAAATTATCCTGGTTCCTCAAAAGCAATATGTAATTGAAAACATCCGGTTTGGTTTGATTGATAACAATTTCGCGAACAAGGCCATAATTCTTTTTGGTAAACAAAGCAACAATCAACAAAATGCCGATAATACATAGAAGGCCGATTATCAAGCCAAAGATATAAAACTTCATAATTACAATATTAATAGGTTATACCTTGTTAAACGAAAATAGAATAAAAAAGTTTTGTTATTGATTCGTTATTTTGAACTCAGCCTTACAATACCGTATTCCTAAAGCGTCGTACCGTTTAACTTGTTCAAGCAACCGTTTCCTGAACCACGCATAATCTTTGCCCACTTTGGGGGACCAAACGACTTCAGCCAATGCCGCAGCTCGGGGAAATACCATATATTCTACATATTCAGGTGTTTTCATATATTGGGTCCAGACATTTGCCTGTGCTCCAATGATGTATTTTGCTTCCTGTGAAGACAAATCAGAAGGAACAGGTTCATAATTGTAAACCTGCTCAAGGGTCAATAGTCCGCCTACAGCCAATGGTTCAGTTTTGGGATCAGACTGATATTGATCGAAATTGCAAATTCTAGCTGGCGACATTACAGTCAGGAGTTTTCTCCCAACTGAATTAATGGCGGTCGATTCATTTCGCCACGACATTACGACCCCTTTTGAAAGGAGTGTATCTTTGGCTATCTCATCCCATCCAACAAGTTCCTTACCGAGGGAGTCAAGCACGGAGCCCATCCTGCGTACAAAGTAATTGTGCAAATCATGAGTTGTGCCCAAACTGTCGGTTTTCATCTTCAACTGGCAGGCTGAACATTGTTCCCACCGCGTTTCGGAGCAATCCGCACCTCCAATATGAAAGTATCTTCCAGGAAAAAGTGTTGACATTTCTGTGAGCACATCCCTAAGAAATGTATAAGTATTCTCTTTGCCCGGACAAAAAACGTCATTAAAAGTTCCCCATCGTGTAGCGACTTCGTAGGGCACACCAAGACAACCCAACTCCGGATAAGCCGCGAGTGCAGCCAATGCATGACCTGGCATCCCGATTCCAGGAACAATTGTAATGTAACGGTCAGCTGCGTAAGAGACAATCTCACGAATATCGTTTCTTGTATAATATCCACCACTTTGGATTGTATCATAACCCACCGGATGATTACCATGACCCATTAATGTCTTTTTCCGGACAGATCCAACTTCGGTTAGCTTAGGATATTTATTGATCTCAATCCTCCACCCCTGATCATCGGAAAGCTGCCATTGAAAGGTATTAAATTTATGCATGGCCATATAGTCTATATATTTCATTATAAACTCTTTAGGCATATAATGACGACTAACGTCAAGGTGAAGCCCACGCCATGAAAAGCGGGGGGTATCTTTAATTTCAATGGCCGGAAGGACAATCCCTGACAATTGTTTCGGAGTTGGCGGCATTAATTGAAGCAGGGTTTGAATACCGTAGAAAAGGCCGTTGGGAGCAGCAGCTTCGATCACAACACCTCTTTTGCTAACGACCAGATGGTAATCTTCCTTACCCATTTTAAGGTTTTCGTCCAATTTAATGAATATTGATTCATCTTCCTGATTATCAGAAACTGTTACAGGAATACTGATTCCATAGTATTTTTCAGTATGATTGTTTATGAAAGCTCCGATCTGCCGAAGTTGATCGGAATTGTTACTAATCATTATTTTAGTGGCGGGGGTAACTATAAAAATACCCTTTTGTTCGGCTACATGTGCAGGTAAAGGGATAAGCCGGACAACAGGCCGGGGCGGAGGTTCTTTGCAGGAAAACAAAAGAAAGACTGTGACTAAAATAAGAGGTATTTGGAAAAACTTCATTTTCTGGTTGATTTGTTTTGTCAAGGGTGCAAAAATACAAAATTAATAGTTGACTGGCTCATTTGGTCGATGATCTGGTTTAACCTGATTGAAAATCAATTTATTGGATTTGCCAATAAAGAGGATCATTGCATTAACGACAAATGCCATTATAATCAAACTGTTACCTATCCGATTGTTCCAGTTTAGTGCGATTATCTTCCCAGTTAAGGCAATTGCCCCGCCAGCTACCATAGCGGTTCCACTTCGGATTTTACTTGCTTTGTAATTGAAAAGTCCGGCGATCGTGGGAACAATAAACGATCCAGAGAAAATTGTCAGGGCAATCAGCAAAGACTGGATAATGGACTGCACTCCTAAAGAGAGTAAAATACTTAACAACCCAATGATCAACATGATGATTTTTGTATTCCGACGTGAATTTTTTTGTACTAATCCCTTTGAAATAGGGTCACTGATAATCGTCGAAGAGGTCA
Source organism: uncultured Bacteroidia bacterium (assembly GCA_903927965.1). Lineage (GTDB taxonomy): Bacteria > Bacteroidota > Bacteroidia > Bacteroidales > Prolixibacteraceae > JAAFHB01. The sequence goes on from CAIYPA010000258.1 coordinate 3,794, forward strand.
TCAAAGCCGTGGAACCTGATGACATGACTGCCGAAAGGAGTGCGGCAATCAACAAACCGACTCCCCAATCTGGCAAGGCAGATTGCATGACTTGTATCAGTACTGAACCTTTTTGTTGATGCAATTCTGGAAATTTATAGGCTGAAAAAACACCAAGAAATGTGATGCACAACGAAAATGGGATCAAAACAATGGCACTGATCACGACGCTTTTTCGTGCAATTTGCTCATCCTTAGCACAAAAAATACGTGAATAAATATCCGGACCAACAATAAAAGTGCTCGAATAGGTCAAAATCAACACGATCAGGTCGAAAGGATGGAACCCTTCATTGAATGGGAAATTCAGGGTAGTCATTTTTAATGGGGAAACCGGCTCAATAAAAAGGATGTATAAAGCGGTTATAAGAATTCCGAATATGATAATCACAGACTGGTAAAGGTCGGTTTTCAATACCGATATCTGACCTCCAATAATCGTATAAAAAATAAAAACCGCCCCTGCTCCCCAGACGCCTAACGAATAATCCAATCCGGTAAAGCCTGTCATAATTTTGGCAGCACCGATGATTTGGGCTGCAATGATTCCGATCCATGCAAATGAAATGATAAATGAGGAGATCATTTTGGCTTCAGATCCGTAAAAATCGCCAATCATTTGTGGCAGAGTATATTTCCCTTTGTATCTTATCTTCATTGAAACTGGGACGAGGAGGAACAATCCCGCCGATGCACTTAACAACAACCAGGATGCTGCCCATCCCTGGGTCAGTGTAAGATCTGCGGTACCTAGGATGGCCGAACTTCCCAGAATGGTAGCCAATAACGAACCTGTAATCTGCCAAAGATTCCCACGCTTTCCGGCCAAATAATAATCGCTATCAGACTTGATTTTATTGGAGGAGATGATCCCGATCAGGATCATCAATATAAAATAGAGAAAAATAATTAAATACTTGACCATTAGTTGAATGTTCAAGTTTGCGCTTCAAATATTGGTTCTGATTCCTTTACTGGAACAGGTTCTTTTCTGAACGGTGGGAAGAAAACCCAATATACACCGCCTAAAGAAAGGATCGAGGAAATAAGGAAGCTCATTAAACTGAGAGCGATGCACAATTCATTGTTTAAGAGCAAAACCTTTGCGCTGAGCAGAAAAACTATTTCGCGTGCCCCAAACCCACCGATTGTGATTGGAACTGCAGTAGCAATAGCTGAAACAAAAAAGAGAAAAAGGTAGTCGAACAGGTCAGTTGTCTGGTGAAAAGAGAATAGGATGAATAAGGCAGCAATAAATTGCATCATTTGCAATGCCATCGACCACCAGAATAACCCTGCATGAATATTCAGGAAACTTTTAAAAAAATATTTTAATACGAAAATATATAAACCGTAAATCAGAGGTGCTGCAAGCCATGCTGCTTTGCCGTACACAATGTGAAGTCCTGATAAATAATACAATACGACAGTGATCATCCCTATCGCCACCAAACCAGCAATCCGGTTGACAAGCATTGTACCAATATTCTTTTTGACACCATTTTTACGGTATTTGTTTACAAGATAAACCTTCATTCCATCGCCACCTATGCCTCCTGGCAGGAACAGATTGTAGAACATTCCTAGCCAGAATAGTTTGATATTCAACTGTTGGGAAAGATTGGCTCCTGTATTGCGGAAAGAGAGGTTTTGCCTGAAAGCAGAAAGTAAAAAGAAAAGCCCAAAGAAAATAAATGCCCCAATCAGGTAATAAAAATTGGATGTAGAATAGAATTTCAAAACCTCCGTGAATGAAATTTGCGACATGACCCACCAGATGGCTGCCACCGATACGCCAAGTTTCAGCAGGTTGATGCCAAATTTCTTAATTTTTTTTTTCATGTGCGAACCACCTGTTTGAATCAATTATATATTTCAAATAATATCAAGTCTGATTCCAGACTAGTTTTACTTTAGTCGGCAAAAGTATTGATTATTGAAGGATCACAAAAGGTAAAATGGTTAAAAAACAGTTAAAAAAACCATGATTGAAATCCACTAACAAAAGTTAATTGAAAATTCAATCATGGCTATTTAATAAGACCCAAAAGTCCCTCCGACCAATTCAGATGAGACCAGACTATTTCTTGATGATACTGATGTCTTTTAACCTGATGTTCCTGAACTTAACAACAGATCCATGTCCAAGGAATCCGATATGCCCTTTTTTGTTGAGCAAACCGGGGTGTTGTTTGTGGTCCATGGTGGCTGTATTATTTTTGGACGCTTCCTTGATATCGCCATCCATAATCACCTCACCATTAAGTGTAACCGTGATGTGATTTCCTTTGGCGACCACTTCCTCATAATTCCACTGACCTATAGGTTTGAGGAATCCCCTTTTGGCCGGAATTACCCCATAAACAGAACCATGGTATTGGTAAGGTTGCAACTGGGCATAAATAGGGTCTTCATTATCGAGGATTTGAAGTTCCATGCCAACATATGCTGCATCACCAGATAGTGGGGCACGGATACCAAGGCCATTGTTGGCAGCAGGAGTCAACTGAAATTCAAAACGATAGATGAAATCGCTGTATTCGTCTGAGGTATAAAGGTTTCCATGCGACGGGCCATTGTCGATGTGAAGAACAATCTCCCCATTTTCGGCATGATAATCGGTAGTATTTCCTGTCCAACCTTCAAAATTTTTTCCATTGAACAATGGTTTGAAACCATCGGCTGCTTCAGCTTCAGAAACATTATAATTGTCGTTGTTCAATTCCTGGACATAAATGTCACGGAATGCCAAGTCTGTTCCATGTGCCTGTAATTCAATAGCTTCCTTTGAAAAGATAGGTATATTACGGTCCCAGTAATTCTCAAGTACCACATTGTCAACAACCAGTTCGCCATTCAGATGAACAGTTACTTTTTCACCAACCATTTTAATCCTGAATGTATTCCAGTCACCAACAGGATTATCGGCAACTTTCAATGGTTTTGACTGGTTTTTCTGGTTGTTGTAAAGTCCGCCTGAACCCACTTGTGCACCAACATCAACACGAGAAGTGTCCCAGATCTGGACCTGTGGCGAACCTCTCAAATAAATACCGCTGTCACCTTTTTTCGTGATCCTCCAGTCAACAACCATCTCAAAATCACCATATTTCTTAACCGAACAAAGATTATCGCCGTTACCGTTGAATACAATGCACCCATCTTTCACGGCCCAGTTGGTGGCAATTTTTTGATTGGCCTCTTGTTGTTTCAATTCAAGGTCTTTTGGAGCCATTTTTTGCCTTGTAACAGGGTTTCCTACCAACGCCTGCCATCCTGTAAGGTCTTTACCGTTGAACATAGGAACAAGGCCGTCCTCGTATGACATTCCGGCAAGATACTGAAGGATTTTTGCTTTGTCGTATTCGCTTTCACTACCTGAAAGACTTTTGGAGGCTTTTGTCAAAGCATCTCGAACGATCACTCCGGTCATGCCACTTTTTGAATCGGTTGGAAGTGCGATCTCCATCACCGATTGGGCAGCATCCGCCTTCAAATCGTTATTTTCGAGAAAAGAAGCAGTTGTCACAAGGGCAAGGAATGTTTTAATTTGTCCAATTGATCTTATAATCAATGATTTATCCCTATTATTTGCAGCAAGTGGGATCATTTTGCGATATTGCAGCAACTTTTGGTCATCTGGCAGTGCTGAACTTCTGATCTGACGCACAAACCCTTTCAAAGCATTTGACTGTTTTTCGCCCGTCGAAGTTTTGCAAATTTCGTACAATGCAGCCGATGCGGTATAGTCTTTCCAATTGATCAAAGCATTAAAAGCAGCTTCTTTTTCAACTGTATTGGCAGAATTTGTAAAACCTGTTACTGCTTTGAGTGCCTTTGCACCACCTATCCTCGGTAGGATTTCAAGGATACGTTCTTTTTTGGGTGCACTGCCCAATTTTGCCAGGATAGGCAATGAGCGTTTGTCGGCATCTTTGATTTCTGAAGTGGCATTTACAATACCGTCCTGAATATTGGCAACTTTTTCCTTATCATCCGTTGAGAAAAGAAGTTCAAGCATTTGATCTACAACTGTCTGTGAACCAATATTTTTCATTGCAGCATAAGCGGCTGACTTAATCGCTGCATCTGAACTTGTTGTATAGCTTTTCACCTGATCAAAGAAACGGGCACCAGATTTGGCTCCGATAATCCCAATGATTTCACTTTTTGAAGTGGCCGGTGCGGTGGCAAGCAAAGCCACAAACGGATCAAGTCCTTTCTCATCAACAAGCGACAACAATGCTTTTGCTGCTAATCCAGGATATGTTCCTTTCTTAAAAAGCGCAGTAAGATCGGCAACCGCAGCTTTACCTTTCAGTTTGGCATACGATGCAATAGCTGCTTCACCAACTATCGGATTTTTATCGGCAAGTTGTGATTTGATAAAGTCGGAAACCGAAAGGTCTCCTTTTTTGCCAAGCATTGTTATGATTTCAGCTTTTTGTTCCGGTTGGGCTTTCTTTGCTTTGGCAACCCAAAGTTTTGTCGAAGCTTTAGCACTCTTGCCAACAAGGTTCAAAACAGCAAACCGATAAGGTTTATCGGTATTGTCGAACGCTTTGAGAAGTTTGGGTTGTGCATCGGCCTCAAAATATTGGTTATAAATTGCCAGTGCGGAAGAGTTCGTGTGCAATTGCGCCGGTGTGAGACAGATGTTCAGGATGTCGTTGCAGGCGTCGCCGCACAACTTAAGGCTCCCTTTTTCACCCAACCGTTGAGTATAAGTTACAAATGCCTGCGCTGCATTTGTTGGTTCATAAACAAACCCTGCTTTTACAGCAGCATCCAAAAGAGGCTGATACGATTCCTCAGCTGCTATGTTTGCAAGTGCTGCCAAAGTAACTTTTTTCAGGCTGGCATTGTCAGTAGCAAGATTTTTTAGGATTTCTTTGTTTGCGGATGAAACCTTAAGTTCCCCAAGGGCTTTTGTAATGGCAATCTGGGAAACGTTTTTGGCTCCAGGCAAAGCTTTGGCAAGCTCAACTTTGGCAAGTTCGTTGTTGATAAAGGAGAGGGTAAAAACTGCTGGTTCAGCCAAATGGTTCTGAGTGAGGTAGGGCGCTACCGCTTTAACCGCCACATCTTTTCCAACTAATTGCAATTGCCTCATAAAAAAGCTCTTAACTTCGATATCAGTTGCCTTTTCCAATGCATTGACAAAGCACCTTTCAGCAAATACCCTTTTATCTTCCCTACCCGGCTGGGAAGCGTAACGTGTCAGGCCATTTAAAGCATAGGCAATGGCCGTGTTGTCACCTTTTCCTGACGGAACCATACGCTCAGCAATTTTCTGAAATCCTAAATCACCAAACGAAATCAGCTCCTCCATTAATTTATCACGCTGATTCAATTTGTTTGCCGGCATCTGTGCCAGAAAATCGGCTATTTTCGTATCGATTGTACGGGTGTCCTGAGCCTGTAAGATTGGGGCGATCATCAACAAGACAATCACAACCAAAAGAGAATTGAATATCTTCTTCATATTTAACTTTTTTGAATATTAGATAAATGTCCAGGCTGCACGCATGGGTTGATGAATAAGCCTGTTTGCAGCTTCATCGTTGATAAACTGCTGTTTATCAGGGTCAAAATTCAAGGTGCGACCCAATCTGACTGCTAGTATCCCCAGGTTTACCAATGTACAGGAACGGTATCCGTTCATCTCGTTAAGCGCAAATTTCTGGCGTGTCCTTACGGATTCTGAAAAAGTCGTGATCCGTGGTTCCGGATCAGGAAGGGTTTCGATAAACTTGTTCAGATTCGGGATATCCGACTCGAATCCCTTAAAGATCTTACCATGGGGCCCTTCAATATAAGCCGCATTCACATCTTTGTTTTCACCGTCGAGGATAATCTTGCAACCGTCGGCATAGGTGTATTCGACCCTGCGCCAGGTGCCCACAGCATCTTCGTGTTGCTGAGGTGCATCCACCTCTATCTTCACAGGGCTGGTATTGTCTTTACCCAATAGATATTGTACAGGATCGAGGTAATGTTGGCCCATATCGCCAAGTCCGCCTCCATCATAATCCCAATATCCACGGAATTTGGAATGGACGCGTTCCACATTATAAGGACGGTACGGTGCAGGTCCCAACCAAAAATCGTAATCCAGCTCATCAGGAACCGGCATTGGTTGAAGATTGGTCTCGCCCCTCCAGTAGAATTTCCAATCGAAACCTGTAATTCCACTAACTGTTACTTTCAATGGCCATCCAAGAATCCCACTTTCAATTACTTTTTTCAATGGCTTGACCTCTGTTCCAAGGCCATAGAAATTATCCTTAAACCTGAACCAGGTGTTCAACCTGAACATTCGGCCATGTTTGTTCACCTCTTCAACAACTTTCATCCCCTCCCCTATTGTGCGCGTCATCGGTTTTTCGCACCAGATGTCTTTACCTGCCCTTGCTGCTTCGATGGCCATCAAACCATGCCAGTGTGGAGGTGTCGCAATGTGGACAACATCAATATCAGGCTGTAGCAAAAGTTCCCGGTAGTCGTGGTAAGTCTTAACCGAGTTACTAATCAGTGATTGAGCCAATTGCATGTGTTTTTTATCAACATCGCACACGGCAATCACTTTTGTCCCTTCATAAGGGATATGCCCGCGACCCATGCCGCCAGTACCAATAATCGCCTTTGTAAGTTGGTCACTTGGAGCGGTAAAGCCCGGTCCTCCCAATACATGGCGTGGGATAATCATCATCCCCGCAGCCAAAGCTGCCGAAGACTTAAGGAAATCTCTTCGATTTGCCGATTTCTTTTCCATATTGTTTAATTATGATGTGTTAAAAAGTCTATTACAATCAAGCAAAAATAAGGTTTACTGCGATATAGTCCACAAAATTCCGAAAGTATTTTATGGGAAAGGAGATTTTTTGGATGAAATGGGTTTCCAACACCATTTGTTACTGAATGTTTTCTTTCATTGATATTTGATCATGGACAGGATCCTTATAAATTGCTTTCGGAAAGTGCCTTGATTTTGTAAAACAAAATGGTTGGCACTCATTTGATCATGACGATCTACCTTAAGAAGCTGTCATTGCGAATCAAACGTCAGTATATTAAATGGTTAGCAGTTGTATGTGTTTGATGCGGCAATCCCACAATTTGAAGCACAGTCGGGAACAGTGTTTTTGGTACAATGCTTCCTAGGATGGGATTGCTTTGTCGTGCAGAGAATTGCCTTTCAAATTTAGTTCCGTTCCGCACTCCGCGCAATGACAGGTCATGAGATAGAAATTACTGAAATGTTGTTTGTGATCTTCATCCAAAATTTGAAATTTTGTGGCGCAATCCAAAATTTCGGAAGCGTTTCAAAATCCACCTATGATCAATTCCATTCAAGGGATACATTTCAAACTGAGATATTTGGGTTTGGCATTTGCTGTACATCGCGAACTCATGTTACAATTACCAGTTTTATCTTAAATCCAGAAAATGTCGACAAAGCTTATCTGGAAATTGAATAACGATCCGATCACTTTTCCCCAATACAAAACAAATGTTTAGTTCCCCTGATATAGATCCTTCCATTGCTGATGGCAGGTGAGGCGAACATCGTTTCACCAATGTCGTTTTTGGAAACGGCTTCAAATGCAGGTCCAGGTTTGATTACTGTGATAATTCCCTTATCACAAGGCATGTAAAGCAATCCGTTGATCAGGACTCCTGAAGCATATTGTTTGCCAAGGTTTTCCTTCCAAAGGATCTTTCCGGTCGCAGCTTCGATGCAATGCACTATTCCACTGGTCATTGTGCTTAATAAATATTCACCAACTGTAACAGGAGAAGGTACATAATAGGCACCCTCGGTTGAACGCCAGGCAATTTTTGTACTTGAAACATCCCCACTTCCGTCTGGCTTAATTGCCAAAAGGTGGCGTTGTGGCCAGGCACTGCTTACCAATACCAAACCGCTCTTTTCATTGTAAACCGGACTTGAACAAAAATCTTCGGATGGCCCGGCTATTGTCCAATATTTCGACCCATCTTCCGGATTGTATGAGGCAATTTCTTTATTCCCCAAAAATATCATTTGCATCTTCCCGGCCAACTCCCTGAAAATGGGTGTACTAAAACTGTGGGCAGGATTTCCGTGTTTGACTTTCCAAATCGTATGTCCATCAGCTTTACTCAATGCAGCCACAAATGAATCCCCTTGACTGTCGCCATTGATAATCACTTTGTCTTTATAAATCACTGGTGAACAGCTATATCCATGAGGGCTTGAAAAAGTGCCGGGCTTCTTCAACCAGATTTGTTTTCCTGAAAAGTCATAGGCTGCCACGACCACCGAATCACCGTTCAGGAAAGAAACATAAACAGCCGAACCGTCTGTTGCCGGTGTACCAGATGCGAAGCTGTTGTCGTTGTGCTTCTGTTCAAATGGAGTCTTAAGGACGGTGACTTGCCACAACAAGTTGCCAGTCTTTACATCGTAGCAAAGGAGCAGTTTTTCCTGTGTTTCTTGTAAAGCAGTAACGGTGAAGAGTTTGTTTTCCCAAACAATTGGCGAAGCGTAACCGGACCCCGGAATTTCTGTTTTCCAGATCATGTTTGTCGTTGCATCCCATTTTATTGGCAAGTTGGTTTCATTGGAAGTACCATCACCATTTGGGCCACGGAACTTTGGCCAGTTTTCTGCCCACAAAACGTTCGATACTAACAACAACATGATAATGAAAAACGCACCTATAATCCTAAAACTCTTCATCGCAGCAATATTTATTTCTTATAACACTTGTCACAAAAGAAAGGAATAAAAACAGAAAAACAAAATAACTTAAAACTCTGTAAGAGTTCCCCATAAATAACCTTCGGTTTCAACCGGAGGAAAGTCCGAAAGGAAAACTCTCAACACAAATCTAAGTAGATGATGCCCTTTTGTTATCCGCTATCTGAACCTAAAATTCTTTGCTGAAAAAGCAGCACTAAGTTTCAACATTGCTTCGCTTTTTACATTGTCGGCATTGGAAATAGTACTCCATATACGGACTGTCAACAAACAGGCAACAGATGTCACCTTTGTATATAAAATCACAGGTGGTTTTGTCACTATTACATTCTCAATACCATCGAGTGTATTGTTGATCACCTCGTTGATCACATTGGCATCCAGCTCATTCCCTGATATCGTAAAGGTGAGGATCACCCTTTTTTCGTTGTTCGTAAAAGTCCAGTTGACAATGTTCGACGAGAGGATGCTTCCGTTCGGAATAATGACGTCCGCTCCATCAGAAGTGGTCAGGGTACTGGCACGAAGTCCAATCTCTTTTACTTTCCCGGCCTGACCGGTCACCTCGATCTCATCGCCAATCTGCAACGTACCATCGAAAATAAGGATAATCCCCGACACAACATTGTTTACGATGTGTTGTAATCCCATACCGATACCTACGCCCAAAGCCCCAAGCAAAAAGGTGAGCTTGTCAATTGGTAATCCAGAAGCCGCAATCGCCAGTAAATAACCTCCAATCAGTACGACCAAACGTGAAATCAGCAACCGTGAGTGCTGCCCTTTTGAGGTTTTGGTCGTCACAACTTCTTCGGACTCCGAATCTCCAAAAATAAAGTTGACCATTCGTTGCAGAAGATGCGCAATCCAGATGATCACGATAAACAACAATACACTTAGCCATTGAAAAGTAATACTGCCAATTGTTCTGGTACTTGTCAACGAAACCATTACATAATTGCTGATCGAATGGAAAAGATTTAAATTCGAAGTAACCATGATCAACCAAACCAACAAGGCAATAAAAATCAAGGGCTGTTTGATTTTTTGAATTTTGGCATCAACATCAAATGGTTGGTTGTTCCCTCTTTTTAAACGGCTCACCTGCAATTGAACCAGGTAAATTTCGGCAATGACATCAATAAAAATGGTCAGAATGATAGCCTGAGTCACGGCATATATACTTGCAATCCCGACGATCCCCGATAAAGAGAACCTGCCAAAAAGGTTCAGAATGATTGCAAAACCTGCCAAGATACTACCAACCAACGAAGCCCATCTAAGAAAACGGTAATAAGGAATCTGTTTTTGAAGCGACATGTAGAACCGGACACTAAAAAACAAAATGCCGGAATGTAGGGCCAACAGCAGCAACCGTTCAACAAATGTCGGCTCTATTAAAAAATAGGCAACCACAACAACTACAAAAAACGTTACCAGGGCAATCCAGTTAAGGAAAAAATTTCGGGAATTGCTGGTCATTAAAATCAAAGTGGTTACAATCAACAAAATAAGGTGTACAATTGAAATATAGGAAGTTGGTGCATAGCCATCGAAGAAGGGCATCGTGCAAAATAAAATAAGTATTAGAGAGAGGACTGGTCTTTTATTCAGGTATTCAAGATTTAGATACTTATATGTATCCTGCTGAATTACAATCATTCTTAGCAGTTTCCGTTGAAGGAACAGCCAGATAAAAAGGAGGATTCCCAAAATTATCAGAAACAGTTTGCCCATCGATACCTGGTTCACGAAATATCCGATAGCATTCAGTTCGCTTATTACAATTGTTGAGGATAATTTGGACGTTGTCCCGGTTGGGATCACCACAGTTTGCTTTCCCCATAGTGGGACAACTTCTTGTCCGAAGAGATTGGATGCTGCCTTGTCCATCTTCCTATCGAGGCTGTTCAATGTGGTGGATAAATTGACAGAATTATCTGATAATCTGACTTTTAAAGCGTTTAAACTGTCAACATTTGCACGGGTTGTGCTATCGGTCCTCAGGTATTTCTTCTCCAACCTGACCAGCTGCTGATCAAAAGTGGTCCTTAACTTCTTATCGGAGTATAACTTACGAAAGATGGAATCCGAAAGGGCCAACTTCAGGTTTTTCTTGGCTTGAAAAACGGTTTGGTACAACTTGTCAACCTGAGCCTGAATCTGGTTGGTTTCATCATACAGCCGTGCAGAATAACTCTGGTAAAGGTATAGGTTTTTGATATTGATCACAGTATTTCGACCCTTTACATTTTGACGGATCCGTTGGACGTCTTCTGTCATTGTACCAATCCTTCTCCCCATTCTCACCACATCAAAACCCAGTTTGGCACTGTCGCTGATTGTATTCAGGTTGTCGTTTACCCGTTCGATGCTCAGGGTATAATCGCTCATTGTTAGTGAATCGACCGAAAGGATAAATTTGTTTCGCAGTTTACCTTTTGCATCATCCGGGACCATCATTTTCAGGTAGTTTGCCCAGAAAGCTTCCGATGCTTTTTTCGCACTATCTGTCAAAACAGGTTTTATATCCGAAGTTTGTGAACCCTGCCTTTGATTGGATTGGGCAAAAACGCCAATACTCAACAGCAGAAGGCTGAAAGTAAAGATCAATTGTTTCATGGAAGTGATGCTTAAATAACTCATTGAATGTCCTTAAATCTTGGATCCAACAGAATATGGAGAACTTTTTTATATCCGCCGAAGATAAAGACTTTTATAAAAAGAATGATGATGATGAGAAAATATAATAAAAAATATGGATGCTTCCTTTGAAAATCAATCTTACCATTACTTTATTGAACCGATCATCCAACCGACCATTCCATATAAAATTGGTCAAGGAACCGGACCATAAACTCGTGCCTTTGTTCTGCTATTTTTCTCCCTGTGGGGGTCTGCATCCGGTCTTTCAGAAGCAACAATTTCTCATAGAAATGATTGACTGTGGTTCCAATACTCTTTTTGTAATGGTCAAAATCGGTATGCAGAACAGGTTGTATTTCAGGATCATAAATCTTCCGCCCACGACTACCACCATAGGCAAATGCCCTGGCAATTCCAATGGCTCCTATGGCATCGAGCCTGTCGGCATCCTGTAGAACCTTACATTCAAGGTCGTTGGTTTCTGTACCGACACCTGCCCCTTGAAAACTGACCCCCTCTATGATGGAACAAACCCTGTTAATTATATCCTCTTTAATATCAAGGCTTTGCAACCATAGTTTTGCTTTGGGCTGTCCACCCTCATTTTCAGAAAGTTTCCAGTCGTCAATATCGTGCAACATGGCTGACAGTTCCACCAGAAACAAATCTGCACCTTCCGATTTTGCAATTTTCAATGCCATTCCCCTTACCCGTTGGATATGCCACCAGTCGTGCCCCGATGGATCGCTTTCGAGGAGCGATTTCACAAAATCTTCAGTTTTAGACAATACCAGTACTTTTTCCATCAATTCTCAGTTCGGTTTTATTTTTTCTATAATAGTATAGGCCACTTTAAATCCCTCCTGAATGATCGAAACATTCTTTTCTCCTTCATAATATCCGGCCAAATGAAGTATCTCGTAAATTGTCTTAAAATAATTCAACAGTTTTTTGTCAAGTTCTGTAAGGGCCTTTTCGTAATACTGCTTGTCTTTTCTGTGCCCTTTCTTTACAGGTAGAACTTCCTTTAAGATTAAATAACAGTCCAATGCTTTAAGAACTCCATTATAGGCAGTTCCACAGGCTGTTTTAACATATTTATCATCATTATAATAGTCATCCTCTTTGCCTGCAGATTTTAATGTAGCTTTGGCGTTGTCCATATAACGAATAGCTTCGCTATAATATTTTATTTTCAATTGATTTTGCTCATCCAATCCCATAACTTTAAATTTTATGATGTACAAATATACAAAATGTTAACTTCAAAAGGAATCAAAATTCTTTTGGTTTCAAGTGTTGATCAATTTTTCCTTAGCTTTGTACGTTAATTATAAACAATGATCCACAAAAAATACAAAACCAACTGGTCGCAGCAAGTAGTCGTCAAGCAGGAAATCGACAAATACCTGGTTGATGGTAAAGATTTTATTGATGAAGGAATGATCTTTCATCAACTCAAAAATGCACAAAATCCTGATCCACAATTGATCAGGGACATCCTTCAGAAATCGCTTTCGATCAATATACTGACACCAGAGGAAACTGCAACGCTGTTGAATGTCACCTCACCCGATCTTTGGGACGAGATCAATCATACAGCCCTTGAAGTTAAAAAGAAGGTTTACGATAACAGGATCGTCTTCTTTGCACCTCTTTACTGCTCCAACCTCTGTGTCAACAATTGTGCCTATTGCGGTTTCAGGGAAGCCAACCATCACGAAGTCAGGAGGATATTAACCGAAGAGGAAATCAGGCGCGAAACATCCTCGGTTTTGAACGAAGGGCATAAGCGGTTGATCCTTGTTTTCGGCGAACATGAGAAATCGGATATTGATTATATGGTTTCAGCTGTAAAAGCTGTTTATAGTGTGGAGGAGAAAGCCCCTATTTCTGGCCATCCTTCATCAATAAGGCGTGTGAACATCAACGCTGCCCCAATGGAAACGGCCAAGCTGAAACTGCTTAAAGAGGCAGGTATTGGCACATATCAGGTTTTTCAGGAGACCTACCATCATGAAACTTATCAGCGCGTACATCCAACCAACACTTTGAAAGGCGATTACCAATGGCGGCTTTATGCGCTGCACCGCGCCATTGATGCCGGCCTCGATGATGTGGCCATTGGTGCCCTATTTGGACTTTATGATTGGCGGTTTGAAGTGATGGGATTGTTATATCATGCAATCGACCTGGAAAGACAGTTCGGTATCGGGCCGCATACCATCTCTTTTCCACGTATGACCCCAGCTTTGGGGTCTGAACTAAGTAATGAATCGCCTTTCCGCGTTTCAGACACCGATTTCAAAAAATTAGTTGCAGTCCTTCGTCTTTCTGTTCCGAAAGCCGGGATGATCGTCACTGCACGCGAGAAGGCCGATATAAAAAAGGAAGTGCTCCAATTGGGCTGTACACAGACCGATGCTTCAACCCGCATTGGGATAGGTGCTTACAGCGACCAGAAATCGGAAATCAACCTGGGCAACAAACAATTTACGATTGGCGATCCGCGCGACCTCGACGATGTTACCCGGGAAGTCGCCCAACTTGGGTATATCTCTTCATTTTGCACCGCAGGTTACCGTTGCGGGCGGACCGGCGAAACAATCATGGGGATGCTGGGGAATTGTGTGGAAGGGAAATTCTGCAAATTGAATGCTGTCCTCACCTTCAGGGAATATTTGAGCGATTACGCCTCCGAAGCTACGCGTGAGATTGGCGAGCCTTTGATCTTAAAAGAGATACAGGAAATTGAGTCGATGGATTATTTTCGCAATAAACCACATCTTTTGGAAAAATTTCGTAACGATTATCGTGATACATTGAATGGCAAAAGGGATCTGTATCTTTAAGAATTAAGAATTAAGAATTAAGAATTAAGAATTATTAAAATAATTACTATAACTATATGAATTTCAATCTAATTACCCTTAGTTTAATTGTTTTAGCAATGGCATCTGTTTGTAGGGCACAGGATTATCAGGTAAAATCGCCTGATCAGAAAATAGCTGTTTCTTTAAAAAATGGGGACGAACTCAGCTATTCAGTCCTTTTTAATGGCAAATCTGTTTTGCTGGAATCTGAACTTGGGTTTGAGCTGAAGGTCGAAGCCCCAATGAACAAAGGTTTTGCAGTAATCGGCAAGAAGGAGCAGACCATCAATGAAACCTGGAAACCGGTCGTGAAATCAAAACATGCCGAAGTGCTCAATTACTGTAACGAATTGACATTGTTATTAAAGGAGAAAACCGGTCCGATGCGCCAGATGGAACTCACAATCCGCGTTTACAACGATGGGATCGCTTTTCGCTCCAAACTTTTTCGCAGTGAAAAGAATGGTCACCGGCAAATTACAAAGGAACTCACAACATTTAACATTCCCGGAACCCCCAAAGCATGGGTTGTGGAATATGGCAAATATTCAAGCTCCCAGGAGTCGGAATTCTTCGAACGTCCATTAAGCTATGTTACAGATAAGACGATTGCCGGTTTGCCTTTCCTGATGGATTATGGCAACAATTGCTGGGTAGCAATTACAGAAGCTGTAATCGACAATTATCCTGCATTTTACATTGGAACTAACGGTAAGGAAAATGATCTCACAACCAAATTGGCGCCCCTTCCGGGAGAAGATGCCTCTGGTGTGAAAGCCCGTTTTGACGATGAAGTTTATACGCCCTGGAGGGTGGTGATGATCGGTGAAACTCCTGGAGTATTGATCGAATCAGAAATCATCCAGAACCTGAATGCCCCTTGCGCCATTGCCGATCCGTCCTGGATCAAACCGGGGATCAGCGCCTGGGACCATTGGTGGAGCGGTGAAGTAAAAATGGAAATGCCTGTAATTAAGCAATATATCGATTTGGCATCACAAATGGGATGGCCTTATATGTTGGTTGACTGGCAGTGGTATGGGAAATTCAATACCCCCGAAGCTGATATCACGAAATGGGCGCCACAAATCGATATGCCGGAGATCATCAGTTATGCAAAATCGAAAAATGTCAAAATACTTGTTTGGTTGTACAACAGCGATGTAAACAGAAATTCAGCCTATAAAAAAGCATTCCCGATTTATCAGAAATGGGGGATTGCAGGTGTGAAAATCGACTTTATGGACCGTGACGATCAGGACATGGTCAACTGGTACCACGACATTATAAAATGTGCCGCCGAAAACCATTTGATGGTCGATTTTCATGGGGCATACAAACCGGATGGGATCATACGCACTTATCCCAATATGATTACACGTGAAGGGGTCATGGGGAACGAATATTACAAATTTTCAGAGAAGATGAGCCCCGAACACAATGTCAAGCTGGCGTTTACAAGGATGCTTGCCGGCCAGATGGACTATACTCCCGGTGCTTTCCTTAATGTGACCAAGGAGCAATTCAAAAAACAGGTTCCTGCAATCGTCTGGAATACAAGGGCTGCCGAACTATCCAAGTTCGTGATTTATGAAAGTCCGCTCACAGTGGTTTGCGATCATCCTGATCATATCTTAAATCAACCGGGCTCCGATTTTCTGAAAATCGTTCCGACAACATGGGACGATATCCGGTTTCTTGCCGGTTATCCGGGTGAATTTGTGTCCATTGCAAAAAAAACCGGCAGTGATTGGTTTGTAGGTGTAATGAACAACAGCAAAGAGAAAGAAGTCACTATAAAACTCGATTTTATCAAAGCAGGTGAACACGTTATCGACATCTGGGCTGATGCAAAAGATGCCAACAAGGAACCAAAAAACCTGAAAATCTCATCACAAAAAGTAAAAGCAGGTGATTTGCTGAAAATCAAATTGGCAAACAACGGAGGTTGGGTCGCGAGGATCAAGTAAAGAAACCAATTTTCAATTATTTAAATTACCGATTACAAACAGTTATATTTGCATCAAATTATATACATAGCAATATATGAACGTACAAATCGAAAAACTCAACCAGAAATACAAGGATGCAACTGCTGAAGAACTGCTGGAAGGCTTTCTGGGCCAATTTAAAGGGACAATTGCATTGTCAAGTAGCTTAAGCATTGAAGATCAAGCACTAACCCATATTGTTTGCAGCATCGACAAAACAACAAAAATTTTCACCCTCGATACCGGAAGGCTTTTTCCTGAAACTTATGACCTGATCCATAGGACGAACCATAAATTCGGGATTAAGATGAACGTCTATTTCCCTGACGCTGCCCAGGTGGAGGAGATGGTTAACACAAAAGGGATCAACCTGTTTTTCGAAAGCATCGAAAATCGTAAATTCTGCTGTAACCTTCGGAAAATAAAACCTTTAAAACGGGCATTTCAAGGCTTGGAGGTTTGGATCTGTGGATTGCGCCGTGAGCAATCTATTACGCGACAAGATATGCAACGGATCGAATGGGACGAAGCGAACGGAATGATCAAGCTCAACCCGCTGATCGATTGGACGGAAGAGCAGGTCAAGGATTTTATCAAAATAAATGGGATCCCTTATAACCCCTTGCAGGATAAAGGATTCCCAAGTATTGGATGTCAACCATGCACACGGGCTATTTTCCCTGGCGAAGACATTAGGGCCGGACGTTGGTGGTGGGAAAGTCCCGATACCAAAGAGTGTGGCCTTCACAAACGGTAACAGATATTATATAAGCCCAATCATGGCTGAAGTCGTGTGCAATTCTCCCGGTTGAAGGCTGATTACATCATCGAATGCGTTTACAGCTTCGATGCAAACAAAAGTCTTGTACCCGTCATCCGGTAGGTCATTGATTTGGGCACAGGTTTCGGACCATGGGTTCCAAACCGTTGTAATTTTGCTACCTGCCTTTGCTACCTGAATATTCCTTCCGAAGTTTGGGTCTTCAATATAGCATGTCGATTCGGTATTGTGGAAATGTCGTGTCTCGGCTTTATGGATTTCAATTTTGGCCGATTCCTGTACAAAATCGTTGGGTTCATCCAGAAGCTGGCTGTGATAATGCGCTCCCTGTAATCCTGATATTTTAACATTCTCAATATCAGAGATATTGTAATAGGAATGTAACGCACAGGTATAATCAAAAACCTCATTTGACTGGTTAATTACACGCAGGCTGATTTCAAGTTTTGCACCTACAACGACTGCAATTGTCGCACAAAAATCATTCGGAAAATAAATTTTAGTTTCTTCCGAAGAACAAAGTCTCAGATTGACAAAAGTTTCCCCTCCCAGTTTTGTGCCAGTTTCAACAACTTCCCAAACCACCAGGCGTCCAAAGCCATGTTGTGGTTTCTTTGGGTCAGACTTATGCGGACCGAACCATGGAAAACAAACAGGTATGCCTCCCCTGATCGGTTTACCAACTTCGAAATTGCTGTCAGGGCTCATCCACAGAATGTCACGTGAATTGTTAGGCCGGTAACTCGTTACGTGTGCACCATACAAGCAAATACTTGCAGTTGCAAATTTGTTCCTAAAGTCCAGAAAAACAAATCCATTTTCCGATTTCGTAAATATCAGTTCCCCCTCAATTCCGAACTGCTCACTCAATTTTTTAATGTCTGACATGAATATTTTAATTATTAATTATATATCTGATTATTAAATATCTATAATTTGTTTTTATATTTCACTATTCAAATATTTCCATTTATTTCTTTATTTCAACGTTTATCCCCATTTCTTCATTACTTAATTTTTAATTCTTTTATTCCTCATTTTCCCCTCCTGTTAAACAGCATATAACCAAAACTTGCCTGGAGATAAAATTTTGGGTCACCGCTACTGTAATAATTCAACAATAAACTTGCAGGACCAAACCGGGTATGTACCACAAACCCGCCACACCCTAAAAACTGATTGGAGGTGAAAAGGTTTGTGTTGTAATAGGACCTATTGTTTTCAGTTCTTAACAAATCCTGAAATGGCTGAAAATAATAACCTTCGAGGCGAATGTGGGTTGAAGGAGAAACCGGGATGATTGCCTTTAAACCTCCTGCAAAATAATGGTCAGCCCTGAGGTATGGTAAGTACCTTATTGAACTGTTAACTGTGGGAGAAAAATCTTTTGCTGAAATAATTGATGAAGTGTAGTTATTGTATAGAGTTTTGGTCGAAAAATATGAATCAGTGACAATTCCAAGCGTCAGCCATTTGGCTGTTTTAAAGTACCGTTCATAACTTAGCTCCAACTCTATATAATTATGCTTATTCCTCACAAATGGTTTGCCCTGACTGGTTGAACCCGGGCGCTCCTTTTCAGTCCCAAATAGATAATTGGCTTCAAATTTCAACATTTTGCCCTCAGTTGGATACTGCTTACTATTAAAGGTTTTTACTTCAAATAAGGATTGTAAATTGCCGGCAGTAAAAGTTGTGTGGTCAGGTTCATCATTCCTGGTATAGTTTGTTGTTTGAAAATATTCGTCAATCCGGTTAAGGAAATTTATCCCGACCTCCCATTTTGAGGAGGTTTTTGCTGGAAAGCAGATGTTCAGTTGAAGGTTGTCCTCATTCCTGATCACATAATGTGGCCG
Source organism: uncultured Bacteroidia bacterium (assembly GCA_903927965.1). GTDB lineage: Bacteria > Bacteroidota > Bacteroidia > Bacteroidales > Prolixibacteraceae > JAAFHB01. Next base: position 22,726 of record CAIYPA010000258.1, read on the forward strand.
GTTGTCCTCAAAGAAAAGTTCGGTTGATCCTGAAAAATAATTCCATCTGTTTTTGATATAATAGGCTTCGAGTGCGAAAAGATGTTTTGTGGTAAAATTCAATCGTGATCCCAACAGAAAAGAACTATAAAATTTACCAATGTGAAGATTGGATTGGATAGTAATCGGGAGATTGTTGAAAAGCCTGTAATCGAGGCCAATATAACCCTGATTGACGTCTGAGAGCGAAAAATACCCACCAACACCCACTGCCAATGGGTTTTGCTGTTCGGCTTTAAGTTGCAGGCCATAATATCCGGTTAATGTGTCATAATCGGCAGTTGGCAAAAGCGATTTGATTTTATCATCGGCCAGAATTTTGAAATATTCACTTTTTAATTCGTCGAGGTTAAATGTTTTCGATTTATGACGAATGGACCTGATAATGTAATATCTCTGTGATCCATCGACACCCGATACTTGTATGTTGTTAAAGATCATAGTGGGGCATCTGTCTTGAAATTGTTTGCGTTTGCGGTCAATCTCTTCAATATTGGTTGTCCGGCTTACCCGAGATTTAATCTCCTCCATATGTGACATTGTAGTCTCATATCCAATTTTCACAGTCTCTTCGGCCTTGTCAAAATCGAGAAGAGGAATATGCCTGACAGGTGATGTGATCATAATTCCCAGACTATCAGGTATTGAATATTTTGTTTTACGCATCATCAAATTTTCAATCTGAAGCAATAGGTCATCCTTAAATGGTTTTTTGTCCTTGAAATCTGCAGCACTTCCAATTAAAATATCAGGATTAAAATTTTGCCTCATTACATCGGTTGGAAAGTTATTTAAGATGCCGCCATCGAAAAGCAAAACACTGTCGATTTCAATGGGTTTAAAATAGAAGGGAATTGTCATTGAAGCCCTTATCGCTGATCCAAGGTCACCCCTGCGGAAATTTACCGTGTCGTTGCGGTAAATATCGGTGGCCACACAGCGAAATGGGACAAACAGTTTGTCAAAATCGCCTTTCGCTTGTGTTGACGCAGGACTGAACAAATTCATAAAAGCAAAATCCATTTGACTTGGAGGGACTACATTGGTCGGAAGTGACAATTTCATCTTTTCGTCCTTTTTTGCAAAGTCAAGATCGATAAATGAAGGGTTTTCATCAAGTTGCTTGAAATAATAGATGTACTTTGGCGGAATAATACCTGTTGACCAATGTTTGAAATCTTCTGATTTAAATAGTTCTTCCATTTGTTTGGGCGAATAACCTGACGCATACAGGCCTCCAATAATTGCACCCATGGAAGTACCTGTAATATAATCGATTGGAACATTGTTCTCTTCAAGTGCCTTAATTACGCCAATGTGGACAAGACCTTTCGCTCCTCCCCCACTTAACACAAGCCCGACTTTCTGAGCAATTCCTGTTAATGGAATAATGTAAACAAATATCAAAATAAACAAAAACCTAATGGTCTTCATGGTCTAATGTCTTAGGTTGCAAAACGAAATTTTAAATCCCTAAAATCTATTTCTATTACCTATTTCCTTTCTTCCCGAATAATTCTGTTGGAAACTCAAGCCCGTTGCTCCATGCCCCAAGCTCCATGCCCCTTACCCCGTTCTCCCGTTTCCCCTTAAACATCCTCAATCTTATGCCTCAACGATTTAAACCCTTCCCCAAGGATTTCACTGGCATCCATTATTGTAATAAATGCATGAGGATCAATACTATTAATGAATTCTTCAAGAACAGCAACTTCTCTACGGGTGACTACGGTAAATATAATGTTTTTCTCCAAATTGGTAAACATTCCCTGTCCTTTTAGATAAGTGCCTCCCCGTTCGAGATCAACGATGATTTTTTGCCTGATCTCTACATGATGGTCGGAAATAATGATCAATGCTTTGTTATAGTTTGCACCTTCAAGGATCAGGTCGATTGCCCGGCCAGTAATAAATATCGTGATCATACTGTAAAGCGGTATCTGCCAGTCCTTAAACGCTGCCAACGCAACCAATACGATAGCAGTATCCACCCAGATCAGCATCTGACCAATCGGGATCCTGGTATAACGTGTTATGATCATTGCAATAATATCGCTTCCTCCCGAAGTGGCCTTTGCTTTAAAGATCAATCCCAGTCCGATTCCGGTCAATACACCTCCAAAGATGCACGAAAGCAAAACATCCTTAACCAAAGGTGCGTCTCCGACTTCACGCATCATGGTGATCGCATCCATAAAAATGGAAGATGAAACAAACCCATAGATAGTTTTTATTCCAAAGCGCGAACCCAAAAGTTTGATTCCAAAGTAAGTTAATGGAATATTTACCAATAAGTTGAACAGTCCAATGGGAAACCCTCCAGGCCAAAATGACATCCCTTTCGACAAGTAATATACAATAATTCCCAAACCATAAACACCACCAGGAACGATCTTGTGCGGAGTGACGAAGAAGACATACCCAACTGCCATGATGAATGAACCTACGGTGATAAATCCATAGTCCACAAACCACTGTTTGCTGAACAACTTTTCCTTGATTATAAACGACATATACTGTCCATAATTTTTTCGAAAATTAGCAAAAAAAAAGGATTCCTTTTGAGGAATCCTTTTTAAAATGTTTTTGTTCTTAGAATCTTTTTTCCTTGATCCTGGCTTTTTTACCGGTCAGATCGCGAAGATAGAACAGGCGTGCACGGCGTACACGGCCCATACGGTTGACTTCTACGCCATCTATAAAAGGGGAAAAGAATGGAAAAATCCTTTCAACACCAATGTTTCCTGACATTTTACGAACCGTGAATGTCTTTGTTGTTCCTGTGCCTTTAATCTGAATCACAGTACCTTTGTAATTCTGGATTCTTTCTTTGGCACCCTCAACGATTTTGTAACGAACTGTGATAGTGTCGCCTGCGTGAAATGAAGGCAATTCTTTCTGCTCACCTAAAAACGCATTTTCTGCAATTTTAATCAGATCCATCATGATTGATTTTATCTATAATATTAACGAACGCAATATGCACAGTGTCTAATTGTTGACTGTCAGAGATTGCGTACGGAACTGGCCGCAAAAGTAGATAAAATATTTGGTAAAAAAATCTATTCTTAAAAAAAAACGATCATTGGTGTGCAGAAGAGAGTTGAGAGCAGTTTTTCATTGATTTTCCCATCCAATCACTTATCTTTGCATCTTGATGTTTAAGCAACTAAAAAACGGTTTAGTATGTACCAGTCAATTAACACAAGCAATTACACTTTTGAAGATACGATTCGGGGCAATTATCTATACGTTGACAAAACTGTTTTTTTTCATCAATTGGTTAACGAAGAAAAGGGGTTCTATTTCCTTTCCCGCCCCCGCCGTTTTGGAAAATCTTTATCCGTGTCTATTCTTAAAAATATCTTTAAAGGCAACAAAGAATTTTTCGTAGGGCTTAAAATCTATGATATGCCATACGATTGGAAGCCATATCCCGTTATTAACCTGAATATTTCAAAAGCAGACTGTTCGTCTGCCCAGCAACTCAACAAAGGATTGTGCATTATTTTACAGGATAAGGCCCGTGAATTGGGAATTGAGCTTTCTGGTGAAACAAAATCTGGCTATCTTTTTGGAGAGTTGATCAATAAAGCCAAAGACCTGGGCAAAGTAGTCATCCTTATTGACGAATACGACAAACCTCTGGTCGAAAATATCTATGCCCCTCATATTGAAGAGATTCGACAGGTACTCGAAAACTTCTATATCAACATCAAAGCTTCGGACGAAAACCTGCGGTTTGTTTTTATGACGGGTGTCACCAAATTCTCCAAAGTGTCGGTTTTCTCGAAACTGAACAACTTGCGCGATATTTCTATGAGCGAAGCTTTTGCGACGATGTATGGCTATACCCAAGATGAAGTCGAACATTATTTTGGCGATAGAATAGATTTGTTGGCAGATAAAAACAAAGTTGACAGAACTAATTACCGTGAAAGAATCCAAAAGTGGTACAATGGATTCCGATTTCACGAAGATGCGCCTACAGTTTATAACCCTGTGTCGTTGGGAATGTTTCTTAACGAAGGGGGTAGGTTCAATAATTTTTGGTTTTCGACAGGTAGCCCTTCCTTTATCTTCAAAGTTTTAAAACGGCAGAACATCGATTTTTTTGATACGTTGTTCAATCCGGTTGACAGTGTAATCCTCGACTCATTCGATGTGGCCAATATGGAGGCAGCACCACTTTTGCTCCAGACAGGCTACTTAACCATCGATAGGGTTGAAATACTGATGAACGAGCCTGTTTATTTTCTGCGTTTTCCCAATATGGAAATTGAAACAGCTTTTGAGAAACATTTGGTAAGTTCGATGGCAGAACGGAGCCTTGAAGTTGTAACCTCCGAAATCAAACAGTTGCAGATGGCATTGGTTACCAACAATACAAAGGATATTGAACGCATCCTGAAAAGCCACATTGCAGCAATACCGTATGCCAATCGCAGCGACATGGAAGAAAATTACCAAAACATTATCTATTCCGTTTTCAGGTTGTTAGGGGCTGAAATCCACAACGAAGTGCATATGAACAATGGCCGCATCGATGCTGTCATTGTGAACCGCGACCATATCTATATTTTTGAATTCAAAATGGACCAACCTGCAAAAATCGCCATTGACCAGATCAAAGAAAAAGGTTATGCCATACCCTATCTCAACAGTGGCAAACCCATTACCCTTATCGGCATCAATTTTTCACGTGAAGTAAGGAACATTGTGGAGTGGATGGAGGAGGATTTGGCTTGACTTCACGAAGCACCTGATAATGTTTTATTTCCCAATCTGTTTTTTTGCTGTAAACCTCGATCCAAAGTGAGACAACCGAATTCAATCGGTTAAGAACAATTGAAATTCTGGGTTGCGCCACAGACTTTTAATGGAATTGCTATACCCGTCCGAGAGGAGTTTTGCACTTTTCCAAACCTTTGATCGCGGACGGTTTTGTTGCCGCATCTTTTCCCTGGGTTGTGCGGTCCCTTTTCCCAGGGTGGCACGGTCCCAGAATCTTTTGCGCATTTATCGGATTGTGGATCGGGACCGCTTACCCTGGGTTAGGATATGCTGCCCCTTCAGGGTGTGGACCTCAGAAGGAATTTGAAAGGCTTCCAAAAGTTTGAATTTTAATTGATTGTGCTATCAACTTTGCCTTGCACCAACATAATCCCGGCACAATCAACAGGCTGAATGCCTAACATACCCTAGCCCAATGGCAACGCCTTGGGAAACGATGAAACAACAACCCAATGGCATCGCCTTGGGAAAACAATCAAAATTGTGGATTATGCCCCAAAATTTTAAAAATTGGGGGAGGGATGTTCTCAAAAACAGGATAAACTGTTCAAACGGGATTTCAAGTTGGGTCTTGCAGACAACATGAAGTCCTATTTATTAGCAGTGTGTTTACTCTCGTTGATTTTAGTATTTTGTTACTAACTAATCCAGCTTTCAACACAAATTATTTTTGACCATTTGTTGGCAATCTTCCTAAATATGAATGTTCCACCGTAAGCACTCAGTCGGCCTGACGAACAAGAAAATTTTAGTATGACAACACAATGATTTCGAGAGAACAATGGCATGCTGATTGTCCAAAATCCACCTAGTCCATTTTTTTCTCTAAACTTAACCCAGAAATCATCTCGACTATTAAATTCTGCCAAAACATCACCAGATATAAGTACTTTATTTTTAAAACATTCGCCAACATTGAACTTAATAGAATTGCTGTTTTGATCAAAAATAAAATCAAGATCATCTTTTGAAAATATCGTGTCTAATCTTATTATCTGTAGCGAATCATTAGGACTAAGCACCTTCCATCGCACTTGATCCACTAATCTGTCACAATGTTTGAATTCCGAAATTATTGTATCGTTTAAAATATAGTTTAACGTTTCGCAAACTATGGTATCAGGAACTAAACCTTTATTTCTAAAATTGTTTCCTGTCAATGTCTTGTTACTAGAAAGGATCGCACAAATAATTATAATGAATACGTATTTGAACATTTTATTCCCAAATAAGAAGCGACTTTACAACTCAGTTTTGAAATTACTGTCAAAAAGAATATCTATTCACCTCAAACTTTAAGATGGTGAACAATGCCTTCTAAAATCAGCGTGCTTAATGCAACTTTTATTAGTTTCATAGTCAAATTGCCAGCAGCAAGCCGCAAGTTGCAAGCCGCAAGTTGCCAGTTGCCAGCCGCTAATTGCCAGCCTACAGCTTCAGCTTCTTCCTGATCCCATCTGGCAAAGCAGCCTTATTGATCAATATCGATGTTGTTTTGTAACGGAAATAGGGTTGTGAGCAATAAAAATAACCTTTGTAGCTATTGTAACTGCCCCAAGAATTCTTCACCTTGTAGTAAGGAGTACCGTTTTGATCCTTTGCCAATCCAACAATATGCATTGCATGGTCATCGGTCGTTTCTAGGTTGTCGAAAGCCAATTGCCTGATTTCTTGTGTGATCACCCTTTCTTTGCCAGGTTTGTCAAACTTGTAAATTGCCGCATCCTTCTCTTTTTCGGAAAGAGAATCCCATTTTGCAATTTCTGCCCCGGTGATGTTCGCGGGAATCTTATCGGGTACAACAGCGATCCCTTTTTGAGAAGTGGCGAATCCTTTGTCGCTCGAATCGGCTGCCCAAAGTACCGAATAACCTTTATTAAGCGAATAATCGACAATTTCCTGAAGTTCGTCAAGTGGAACATTGTAATAACTACTCCACAACCAATTGTCAGGAACTTCAAGGATAAACTGTTGATAAAATGGGTGGTGCGAAAATGATGTCAATTGAATGTAATCGTCACTTTTAAGGCCGCAATATTCCGATGCAAACGATTTGGGAGTATAGGTCTTATTCTTGTATTCAAAACTTAATGGAAGTTGGCCAAGGTACGAGTCGATTGTTTGATTGAACGCTGAATCCCAAACTGGCGTCAATTTCCTATTTTTGTTCTCAACAACTGCTTCTACCATTTTCAGCAGCACTTCGTCCATTTCGCCATGAACATGTTTGTCTTCACCATATTTTAGGCCAGAATATATATTCTCAGGAGCAAGGCCATAATTGTCAAGAACATAAAGCGCATCATAAGGTTCTCCACCACCGCCAAAGTTGGTCTTTCCAGTCATCCTGACATATTTTACAGCTTTATCACGATAGCAGTTGTTCACTACAAACATTTCAGACAAGTCAACCTCGGGCTTGCCCATACGCAACATCTCGGATTCAAAAAACGACATGGACGAAAATGCCCAACATGTTCCGGTCCGGTTTTGGTTCTTTACAGGAGTATTGGGAACCTCCTTGATCAATTCAAATTTATAACCATCCTGATTGGCCTTTTGGGCGTTCGAAGAAAGTATGATCAGTAATAGCGACAGTGTAAGAAAGAATCTCTTGCTGGTAACTTTCATATTCATAATAGGTGATTTGTTTTGTTGCGCAAAATAGAAAAATCATTTGACTTAGAACATGCTTTTTTTCACAATTTGTCAATACTTTGTATGATTAGGGCGGTTCCACAATTGATAAAGGTTTTCGATCGGATGATCGGTCCCATTGTAAATGATCTGATTCACAAATCCTGATGATTTCTGGGGGACAAAACCAATGGCTCCGGTTGAGATGTAATTGACAGCAGCTTTCAGGCACTCGTCATTCAAATCACCCCAATCTTGTGTGGGACTGTCATTTACAGCAAAGTCCACAGGTATCCCATCAAAATAATCGGTAAATCCCACCGAATTTGTATTTCGGAAACTGATTGGTGCAACAGCCAGGTTGAGGGTCGTATTCCCTTCAATGTTCATTCCCACCGGTTTTCCATGGGTTTTTGACCCGATCAATTTGATGTTCAGATATGGTTTCAACCCGCTTATTACCAATTCACTTGCGGAAGCAGTTCCGGAAGTTGTAATAATGACCAGCTTATCCAATTGAATACTATTGTATTTCAAACCAATTTTGTACGAATAACCCATTCTTGTATGTTTGTTGTTATACGTCAGCGTATTGTAAATTTTATCCTTGTTTGGTTTTCCGGCAATCAAAGCTACAAGTGAATCGGCACAATCCAAAGTTCCCCCACCATTGTAACGCATATCAAGTATCATATCAGTAACTCCTTGACTGACAAACTTATCAAATGTAGTATTAAGCTCCTTGACCGAGCTTCCCAGAAAATCGCTAAAAACGAAGTACCCAATTTTTTTTGCCCCCCTGGAAAAAACGGTTGAGTATTGCACCGAATTGATCCCGATTACCCCTTTGGTCATCTGAATGGACGTTTCAGTCCCATCGTTTTTAATAAATACAAATGTGTTTGTGGTATTGGCAAGGGCAGTATTAAAGTCAGCCGAAGTCATTGCAGATACAGGGCTTCCATTGATCGACTTCATTACCCATCCGCGTTTTACCCCGGCTCTGCCCATTGCACTATTGTCATACACAAAAAAAATCCGAAGGTTTTTGAGGTTGTCATAACCAAATCCAAAACCCCATCCTGTTGTTTCACCATCCTGCAACAATTTCATCATATCTGTATAGGGCATTGTAAAGCTCCACCGGTCCTGTGAATAACGGATTTTATTGATATAATCATCAGGAGTTGAAATGGAAGGTAGATCGACTGTTGGCATGGATTCATACCAGAGATACAGATCATTGAATGTATCCGCCGTATATTGTACTTTGGGATCAATTGTCAATGCTTCAGATTGTTGTGGGTCTTTTTTGCATCCCAATACCAGGACCGCACAAACAATGAAAACCAAGAATTTTAATTTGTTCATTACCAATTAATTTGAAATAAAGACCTTAACTCCAAAGAAAAGGAAGATGTTGATCCGCCAAAACTTTCAAGGTAAATAGACGGTTTAAGAGCAATTTTCGTGCAAATTTTTGATGACTGGGAGAATTATAGGAATATTTAACAATCACGGCCCTAACCCACCCTGTCAGCACTAAATAATTGACAATCAATGAAGTTTTTCAGGGTACGTAATTCTGACGTGATAAATGTTGTGCAGTTTTTCAAGGAAAATTTCTTTTAACAAGGTAATATCCCTGAAAGTGAGAGGTGCAAAATCAAGCTGACCCGCTTCTATTTTCAGTTTGAAAATATGATCAATCAGTTTTACAAAGTTCTCATTGTTTTTTTTATCAAGGCTCCTGGATGCTGCTTCGATACTGTCGGCAAGCATAACGACAGCCGTTTCGCGTGTTGCAGGTACCGGCCCGGGATAAGTAAAGCGTGCCTCGTCTATTTCACTTTTACTTTTTTTGTTCAATTGGATATAATAATACCCGGTCTTGGTGGTACCATGGTGCGTGCTGATAAAGTCGATAATTTGTTCCGGTATTTTGTGCTGATGAGCAAGTTCGACACCTAACCGGACATGTTCCATGATTTTTTGGGCACTCTCCTCAAAAGTGAGCTGGTCATGAGGATTGATCCCTATTGCCTGATTTTCAGTAAAATACTGAGGATTCAGCAATTTGCCGATATCATGGTATAGTGCCCCTGCCCTAACCAATAAAGGATTGCCCCCCAATCTTAAAATGGCTTCCTCTGCTAGATTGGCCACCTGCAAGGAATGTTGAAAAGTGCCGGGTGCTTCCTCTGCCAATTTTCGGAGCAACTTCTGGTTAGAATAGGACAACTCGATCAGAGTAACATCCGAGACAAATCCAAACGATTTCTCGATCAAAAAAACAACGATATAAGTGATCAGCGTAAGGACTGCATTGATCAGGAACCATTTCATCATCGACCAGTCGATCGCGGCAAAACTGGCTTCCTGGATCAGTGATATACTGATATAAGTTGCTGCATAAACGAAGAAGATAATGATCGAAGTAAGGATCAATTGGTCGCGCCGCTGTAGGTTGTTCTGGCTGATTACAGCAATACTTCCGGCAGGAATAGAAAGAAGAATGAATTCATACCCATTGGGAACCATAAATCCGACAATAATGGCAGTAATGGTGTTCACAAAGATTGCAAGCCTCGCATCAAGAAAGGTACGGATAATCAAGGCAAGGGCAGTAAATGGAACAATATAAACTGGGAAATTATTTGCAGATACAATGAACCGGCAGAACAGGACCATCAACGTCATCATAAACAGGGTGAAGGTAACATCACGCTTTGACTTAAGTAACTTACGCCTGATATTGTAGATAAACAAAAACAACGTTAGCAACAACATACTAATAAACAATGCCTTACCTATTACTATCAGATAATATTTTGTCAGATCGCCCCGACTTTTCTCGAATGCCGATTTCAATGAATCAAGTATGATATATGTTCTGGCTGAAATCACATCCCCTTGTGATACAATACGTTCACCTTCCTGGACGACACCATAGGTTGTCGAAAGGTTTTCAAGAATTTTTTGCTCCTCTGCCTTCGTTTTCTCGGCATCATAAGTCAGATTGGCTGACAAGTATTCTTCAGGATGCAATTTATCTATGATTTTTTTATAATCGGGATCACCTTTTTTAAGTTGGGTCAACAAAACGTTCGCTTCTGAATAAGCCCTTTTTAATGAATATAACTGACCTACCGCAACCTTCTCGGCAAGGTTGTTCCTAATTTTCAATAATTCCCGTTTCCCTGCAAGAGGTGGATAATTGCTGATGTCCTGTTCGAGGATTCCTGAATTGTAGATTTTTTCAAATAGGATAACCACTTTGCTTTTTACGATTCTCGAATAGTAGATCTCAGTGTTCTCCTTAAGTGTAATTTCATCAAGTTTTAATGACAACAAGTTAATTTGCTGATTTTTAATCGAATCATGTAAAATATAAAATGGCGTTAGTGATTTTAGTAAGGAATCGTGTTCCTGTTTGATTGCATCATCCGATTTAAGGATAGCAAAATTGAAAGGGGCAATCAAAGTCGCGTGCATCCAGGGTCTCCCTTTTTGAAATTCATAACGGAACCTTCCCTCCTGAGGCATCGCAAAGTAGAGGATAACACCAGTAAAGATGAAAATCAACGTCAAATAGATTGAATGCCAGCTTGAGGTTTCAAACCAATTGTTCTTCCTTAGATCCATAATTTTTTTTCTTATCTTAAAATAAAAGCCGCAACCAATTATTTTATATTTTTGGATAAATCAAAAGTAGTTATTTTTAATGAGATACGGGATTTCCAACCTCAGCATTGTTCCAATGCGTTCAGAGCCACGCGAAGATAGCGAAATGTGTTCTCAAATACTTTTTGGTGAGCACTATACAATAAATCAACTTAAGGACAAGTGGTGCCGGATTACCCTTGCATTCGATGGTTATGAAGGGTGGATTGACCGTAAAATGATCAATGAAATCGATGAAAAGTACTTTCTCTTACTGGCCAAAGTTCCGATTGTTGTGACGACCGACCCAGTTAACAGGGTTCAGGTCAAGTCAGGTAATGATGGATTTTTCATTGTTGCCGGAAGTTCATTGCCGCATTACAAGCCATTTGCCCAAACTTTTAAACTTGGGAAGATGGCCTATAAGTTAAAGCCTAAAATGAAAACTGGCCCCGATGGAGATATTCGCGAACTCCTGATCGGAAACGCACTTAATTTCTACAATGTGCCCTATCTTTGGGGAGGCCGTTCTCCTTTTGGGATTGATTGTTCGGGATTTTCACAGATATTATACAAAATGGCCGGTATTCCAATCCCGCGAGATGTAGCACAGCAAGCCCTTATTGGCGAAAATCTTAGCTTCGTGGAAGAGGCTTTACCAGGTGACCTTGCCTTTTTTGACAACGATGAAGGTGTTGTTGTCCATGTTGGTATCATTTGGACCGAGAAAAAAATTATTCACTGTTCAGGCAAAGTTAGGATCGACAAAGTTGATCAGTTTGGAATCTATAATGTCGATACAAAGAGATATACCCATCAAATGAGGTTGATGCGCCGAATAATTGGTGTTGTAAATAACCCACAAGGATGATATACGATTGATTTGCAGGCATACAAGGAATTATTAACTACATATAAATATGGGACATCTTGATATATTAGGTTATCTGTTTGCCATTTTAGTTGTGGTTTACATCGTATATCGCACCTCCGATAAAAAAAAGGAAGAATAACAACAAACAAATTGACTTATGACCAGTCCTGAATTGAAATTCTGTTACAAGTATCCCCGTGCCGCCTTTACTGTTGACGCTATCATTGTCGCAAGTGACCACTGCGAAGATATGATTTTGCTGATCCTACGTAAATATAACCCGTATGCCGGTAAATGGGCGTTACCTGGTGGATTTTTTGAAATGGATGAAACCTTGGAAGACGCCTGTAAGCGCGAGCTATTTGAAGAGACTGGGGTCAAAAATGTCACCCTTCATCAGTTTTTTACCTTCGATGCAATCAACAGGGATCCGCGCGATCGGACAATTACGACTGTTTTTCATGGAAGAATGCCAGAGCCTATTCCTGTTACCGGAGGCGATGATGCCGCTACAGCACGATGGTTCCCGATTATCTCCTTACCAGAAATGGCATTCGACCACGCTGAAATCCTTAGGAAATTTGTAAAAGAGAAAATTTGAATCGGATCAAAAAAAAGATTCCGAAATTAATATTGACAGAAAATCCTTCATCTGATGCACAATCTAAGATTTCCAACAGTTTCTGGACCTTCATTGAACAGTAAATCAAGAATGCTCAGGTTAGGTACAAACCCAAATTTTTCCTGGAATACCTGAGTATATGGGGTAGGAATAAAGTGAGGGTCAACACTTTGTTTCACTGTTTTAGGATGGATTTGATATCTTAAATCATCAATTGTTTCAGGAACTTTCCCGACAGGCAAGTATTCCTCCGTAAATTTTAAATCTTTTTTGATATCAAGACATTCAAAAAGGATCCTTTGGATTTCCATATTAAAATCAAATAAATACTTCCATCTTTTTTCGTGATAATAGGGTGCAAGATCGTCTGCATAATATTCAAAGAAGGGTGAATTATTGTAAGCTGACGAAATTCCGCGCCAATGGATCTGTTGCCATTGATGATCGTAAGACAATTTGATATCCCTAATGGGCCCTTTAGCCCTGGGACCATCGACTACTGGCAGAGACAGTTGAATGGGGCTATTGGCAGTCAATATGATTGTACGGTTACGATAAGTCTGCTTGAGATAGCTTTCACAAGTTTCGACCTGGACTTCACTGTATCCAACCAACTTTGTAAAATACTGTATTGGTGCGAGATACGCGCAACTCAATAATACTGCTGTTTTTCTGTTTTCGATATCCATCACCCTCTATCCAATATTGAACGAAAATACACTTTTTTATTCTCGAAATTCACCAGGCTAATTTTTTAATTATTATTAGGTTCGATTGCAGGATTTTATTGAGTTGCAAGCCAGTTGCCAGAAACCAGTTGCCAGTCGCCAAAAACCAATACCAGTCATTATTTGCCAATATTAATTTAATCAATCAATTCCTTTGATTTCAAATACATTAAATATAATTTTGGGGGACAGATTTCTGACAACCAAAAAAAATTACCATGGAAAAATCGATGAATCAAAATTCAAAAAACAAACGTCCCTTAAAAATCGGAGAAGTTGCAACTACGGAGTTTTCAACAGTAAACAGAAGGAATTTTTTGGGTACAATTGCTGCTTCGGCAGCTGCATTTACAATTGTGCCACGTCATGTCATGGGTGGAAATGGTTTTGTTGCACCGAATGATAAGACAACACTTGCCTATATCGGAGTGGGCACACAAGGTATGAGGGAGCTGCTCCAAATTCTGGATATCCCTGAATTACAAATAATTGCAGTTTGTGATCCACAAAAGGAAGCAATTGGCTATTTTGATTGGTCGAAAATTGGGCTCAGAGATGATATCCGTAAAAAATTAAATAATCCGGGGTGGACTTCAGGGGGCGACAATACTGTTCCTGGAGGCCGTGAGAATGGGAAAGCGATTGTGGATGAATATTACCGGAAATTCCGACCTGATCAAAAGCTCAGTAGTTGCAATGCCTATGCCGATTTCAGGGAGATGTTCCAAAAAGAAAAGGACCTGGATGCTGTTAAAGTGATGACCCCCGATCATTTGCATGGCCTGCTTGCTACTGCTGCAATTAAACGGGGAATCCACATATCTATTCATAAGCCATTATCAAACAGATTATTAGAAGGCAGAAAAGTGATTGAACTAGCCCGTAATAATCCTAAAGTGACTACCCATCTGATTCCTTGGGATTCCAACGGTTCGATGGAACAGGTAATGAAATGGATCAGTGAAGGTCAAATTGGAACCCTTAAAGAAGTACACAACTGGTCGAACCGACCAGTGTGGCCTCAATATCCCACAATACCACTCGACAAACCAGCAATTCCTAAAGGTTTCGACTGGGATTTGTGGCTTGGTCCGGAAGCTGAACGTACTTACCACCCAAATTATACAAATATGGTTTTCAGGGGATGGTACGATTTTGGTGGCGGTTCGATGGCCGATATGGGGCATTACAGTTTGTGGACTGTATTTAAGGCACTTGAACTTGAAGCCCCGAAGATTATAGAACCCAATCTTAGCCATGTTTGTGGTATAAAAGATAGTTCCGCCTTTCAGATCAAAAATGATTTCTCCTTTCCGATGGCTTCCTCTGTCCGGTTTAAATATCCTGCAAAGGGATCCCGCCCACCGGTTGACTTGATATGGTATGATGGTGGAATACGCCCACCTGTTCCAGTTGAATTGTATGAGGATAACCAGGAGTTTACACCAGAAGGGATGATGTTCGTTGGGGATAAGGGGAAAATTCTCGCTGGATTTCATGTCGATGATCCAAAACTGATCCCTGAAAAACGGATGAAAGGAATTGAGGTTCCCAAGACCACAAAGGAAGCCAAACCTAACGGTTTTCAATTGTTCCTTAATGCTTTGCGTGCCGGAAAACAATGTCCGGGAAGTTTTACTGAGGCAGTACATATCACTGAGGCAGTCAACTTGTATGCCGCATCTTTAAGGACAGGGCGAATGCTGAAATACGATGCTTCCCAAATGAAAATTACAAATGTCCCGGAAGCCAATAAATACCTTGTTCGAGATTACCGTAAAGGCTGGAATCCGGAGACGATTTAGAAAGACAGAGAATGAAGAAATGAAAGAATGAAGAAATGAAGGGAAAATATGGCTCACAAAAAGGATGTAATTAGAAGATTAAATCCTTGCACTTCAAAAGAAATGACAATAAAATTGAGATGATAATATTGAAAATTAATTAATTGAAATACTATGAACGAAATAAACAGAAGGCAATTTATTGGGAAGACCTTATACGGATTAGGATCAGCTGCGGTGATTTCGCAGGTTCCATTTGAAAGTTTTGGTTCACATCCTGCTGGGAGAACAAAACATCCGCTTGGATTTCAGGTCTATACGATCAGGGAAATGCTCGTAAAGGATTTTGCGGGAACATTAAAGATGATGGCAAACCTGGGTTATTCCGGCGTTGAGATGTGTTCCCCTTCCGGATACATCTCATCTGGGTTTGAGCCCCTTGTGAAGATGAAATCAGGTGATATGCGCAAAATAATCAACGATTCTGGCCTTGTATGCGAAAGTTCACACTTTACTTTCGGGGAATTAAAGGACAATCTCGATGACCGGATAGAATTTGCCAAACAATTGGGAATGAGCCAGATGATTTGTTCAAGCTTTTGGTTGCCCAAAAACGCCACAATGAGCGACTGGGTGAAAGCCTGCGATCAACTGAATGAAATCGGGACGAAGACTAAAAAAGCTGGCTTGCAAATGGGATATCACAACCACCATATGGAATTTGAGAAGATCGACGGTGTTTTGATCTATGATGAATTGATGAAGCAACTTGATCCCGATCTCGTCAAAATGCAATTTCAGGTAGCGGTCATATCGATTGGATATAAGGCATCCTCCTACTTTTTGAAGTATCCAAAACGGTTTATTTCTGCCCATCTTGCCGACTGGTCAACAACTGAAAACAAGCAGGTTCCTGTTGGACAAGGTGTTGTAGATTGGAAGGAATTTTATGCTGCTGCTGAAAAAACAGGTGTTAAAAATTTCTTTGTTGAGATGGACCTGGATAAATTTAAACCGAGTGCAGAATACATTAAGTCACTTTAACCTGTTGGATTTCGATCTTTGAGTCAATCAACATATTGATTATCAGGTTACTAAAAATTAAATGGAATAATGCCGGTCTGGTATTGAAAAATACTGGCCGGCATTTGGTTTTAGATCAATGTGAATTTTCAAGTAGTATTTATGGGGTATTGTTGGGATGGCTCAGCTCTGATTTATAAAACTTTCCAAAAAAGACTTGAATATCAAGAAAACCTAATAATTGAGAGGGTAAACATTACAAAAAAGGCTGAAAGCATTAAGCTCTCAGCCTTAATTTTTAATCTATATTATTAATATACAATATTTTATACCAATTTAATAGTTGAATATATCCTTTAATGTAAGTTCTGTGACGGGTCCAACTTTCTTTAATTGGGTCTGGTCCGCATCCTTTTTATTGCCTACAATCATGTAAGTGTATTTTTTATCCTTAAACCGCTCATCAAAGAATTTTTGAATATCGTTGATCGTAACAGTCTTAGCATTGTCATAATAATCTTTGCGGATATCATAATCTATACCTAATTTCTTGTTTTGAAGCCAGTTATAGAAAATATTGCTTTTGATGATCCGCTCGGTCTGTATGCTTTTAATTACGCTCTCTTTTGCAATATTGAACGATTTCTCATCAACGATCATTTTGGAAAACAACCCGTTCATAGCCCCGATCGCATCCATCATTTTATTGGCCTGTGTATAAACAGCCCCATAAATATAAAAGGAATTCTCCTTTTTGGTTGGGCGTTGATAATTGCACCATGCCGAATAAGCCAAAGCCCTTGCTTCACGAATCTCCTGAAATACAACAGAACTCATTGAATTTCCATAATATTCATTGAATACCCTTGAGTTTACCAACGTTTTAGGGTCAAAAGGGAGGTCACGCGACATCAAAATGATGTCCACCTGCGATTTATCGTAATCAACAAAAAACACTTTGTTCTGATCGGTTTTCTGCTCAGTAAATACCTTTTCTGACGGAATAGGCAGCACTTTTGGAACAAGGAGGTGATTTTCGGCTACAAGAGCCTTTGACTTGGCAAATTCGGTTGGACCATAGTAAAATACCCTATGCGGATAACTGCAGAATTTGTGGATCAGATCGGTAAGGGTAACCGGGTCGATGCTTCTAAGTTCCTCTTCTGAAATGATATTCGAGAATGGGGATTCCTTGCCATATTTGCCATAATTACCGAGTGCTGTTGAAATCATGTTCTGGTCTTTTTTCTGGTTTTCCCTTTCCTTGATGATTCCGTCAATAAATTTGTTGTATGCTTCCTTATCAGCTTTGGCTCCGGCAAGTAATTGTTCAAGTAATTTTAAACCTGCCTGACTGTTCTGATCCAATCCGCTGATCGTCACAACCGACCTGTCAGTTTCGGTGTTCACGCTTAATGAGACTCCCAGTTTATAAAGCTCTTTCTTGAATTGCTCCGCATTCATCGTTCCTGTACCAAGGTATGGCAGATATTTAACTGCAAGGGCAAGTTTGGGATCATTGTTCGTTCCGATTTCGGCAACATAATTGAGCGAGAACAATTCGTTCGTTGCGTTTTGGATGTAATCGAAATTGACGTTGTCGTTCAATTTCTCCTCCTTGATGGCTGCTGAATAATTCACAAAAACAGGTTCAAGTGGTGTAGCACCCTGATTGATAAATGTTTTCAAATATTCAGATTGGTCGGCGCGATTGATGGCGATTGGCGTTATGATTGGTTTTTCTACCTTTACAAGTCCCTGGGCAGGTCCGGTCCTTTTAAATACGATTACATAGTTGTCCTTATAGTTCGCATTTGCAAATTCGACTAGTTGCGCTTTTGTAATTTTAGCCAATTCATCATTATATGCCAATTCAGTTGCCCAATCAGAATTCCTTACAAACGACTCAAGGAATGTGAAAGCTCTTCCATTGGTCTCGTTCTGACGGATCTTTTGCAATTTCAGGTTGTTAACAGATGCCTGTATCAACCATTCGTCAAACTCCCCTTTTTTTACCTTTTCAATTTCAGCAAGTAGCAGATCCCGTACCTCCTCGAGTTTTTGTCCCTGACGTGGTGTCCCTGAAAAAAGATGATACCCATAATCTGATTCAAAATTGCTACCACTACTGGCTTTAAGCACCTTTTGTTGTTGGTTAAGGTCCAAATCGATTAACCCGGCCACCGAATTTGAAAGTATATAATCAATTAGGGTTACAAATTTTCGGTCGCTTGATTGATAACCATTGAACCGATATGCAAACTGGACTTGTTCAGCTTCGGGACCAACAACCTCCTTGACAATCGGAGCAGTGATGGCCGCCTCTTTGGGGAACTCATTCTTTGGCAGTTCCTTTGATTCATATTTTCCAAAAGTACCATCGATAATTTTAATAGTTTCATCACAATCCAAATCACCGCTTAAAACAAAAACCATGTTATTGGGTACATACCAGGTATGGTAAAATTTCATAATGTTCACCATCGAAGGGTTTTTCAAGTGTTCCGGAAATCCGATAATGTCGCGTCCCAGAGGGTGTGTAGGATAAAGTCCCGACATTAATGCGTTGTTCAAACGCATGTCATCCATATCCTGGTACATGTTAAACTCTTCGTAAACGGTTTCCAATTCGGTATGGAAAAGCCTGAGTATAGGATTACGGAAACGTTCGCTTTCCATCCCTATCCATTTTTTCAGTTCATTCACTGGGATGTCGTTCATGTATGCAGTAACGCTGTAGTTTGTGAAAGCGTTTGTGCTTTTGGCACCAATAGATGCAGACATTTTATCATATTCATTTGGAATAGCAAATTTGGAGGCAGCCTGTGATGCTTGATCGATTTGTTTGTAAATTTCTTTTTTTACCACCGGATCCTTTACTCCTTTGTATTTTTCAAAAAGATTGGAAATACTGTCGAGCAAAACTTTTTCATTTGCCCAATTTGTCGTGCCAAATTGATCGGTTCCTTTAAACATCATGTGCTCAAGATAGTGGGCTAATCCAGTTGTTTCGACTGGGTCATTGATCGAACCCGCCCTGACACCAATTAACCCCATGGCTCTGGGTTCATCCTTATTTACAGACAGATAGACTTTTAATCCATTTTTAAGGGTATAAATCCTTGTCTTCAATGGATCGTTTGTGACTTGCTCGTAGGTGTAACCATTTTTATCGGTGACGACCTCTTTCGTGTACCTTGAATTATTACACGAAAACAAAAAGCCCAGCATAATCAGGGCAGGAAGAATTCGGATCAAAGTTTTCATAGGATAAAAAATGAGTTGTTAATAAAGAATTTTAAGCGGCCTAAAATTAGTGATTTGCAAATACAATTATTCAAATCTGTAGATGCTTATTGTACAAATTTTCGGGCTAAGTTTTGCCAAATGAAGCAACCTTATAAAAGAAGGAACCTGCCGGATGGCGGTCCGGCAGGCTTTTGGAATTTTGTGCAGTCATCGCTGCAGCTGGGGTTATCATTGATAGACTCAATTTCTTCTTTTAGTTGAGCAGTTTTGGGCTCTTCAACAGGTCGGGAAAATAACTTGCGATCAGGCTCAATGCCGAAGCTACTGGCAAACCACCTTCTGAAATCTTTTGCTGCCTTGAAAATTCTTCCTGTGCCATATATAGGGAATTCAATGAAGGATCATATTTCATGTGTTTTCCGCTTAAAAGCTCGGTTCCAAACGATGATTTTTTGCAGGCATAGCGGATTTCCAAATTATTGGAGCGAACAATATAGTCTTTGCAATTTGCACGTTCGTCCAAATAAATCAATACTTTTTTCTGAGCTCTTTCGTAAGTTACTTCAAATGTGCGCATCAACTCGCCATCAACAGTCGTTGGGGCAAGTTCCTTAACCTCGTATTTACCGAATGAAGTATTGGAGTCACCTTTCAAATTGATCGAATTGCCGGCTAAATCGGTTGCTGAAGCCGTTGTGGCAAAAAGTGTAACCATCAGGATTGCAAAAAGTAATTTTAAATTTTTCATGGTAAATAAGTATTAAATTGTTATTGTTTTTAATGTTTACATCAACCTCTTAACAATACACGTGCCAAAATATGTACAACACTGATATATTGATATATACAAGTAATCATAGCCTCATTTCCCTGTACGATTGTGAAAAACTGATGTTCATAAACGAACGATTGCCATCAATATGTTTAATAGATAGAATTTGGAGAAACTTTTACTGGTCATTTTTTTTTAATTTGCTAATTTTTAACTTAGTTTGTTCCCAGAAATCACATTGCACATGAAAATATTGAAGAAGATTTCGATCCTGATTACAATGTTCCTTTTATTTGGCTGTAGTGTCCATAAAAAAATATGTCCTTGTCAGGCTCCTGCCGTACTAAAACTGGGCAAGAAAGAGATTTCGATCAAGGCGAAGCTAAGTGAATCAGATAGTTTAGGTTCGACCGGAATGAAAATAGGTATCCTGCTTTCTACACTCGACCAAAGTAGTTTTCCTTCTGGCATTTCTGCCGATTATTATTACCTCCGTTCATCCAATCTTGAGCGCGAAGCTTTCACCGGCCATTTCTCTAAGATTAATCTCGACTATGCAAATGGATCATTGGAACTTGGTGCATTCAATGATCTCAAATGGGGAAAAGATGAATTAATTGATGTTGCGGTCCATCTGGTCCAGAAACATGGGAAAAAGCTGTTCATCAAGCGAGAGGCAGTACAGATTCAATCAAATGGTCACTAAAAGGCAACTGTTTTAAACTTTCGATACAGCTTTGATATAAAAAAAGAAACCTGCCGGAAAACTCTCCGGCAGGTGTTGTGAACATTTAGCAATCTGATCTATTGCTGTATATATCTTTGGATTATCGGGTATTTTCTTAGTTGAGCAGATTTGTGTTCTTCAAAAGGTCGGGATAGTAGCTGGCGATCAGGCTCAATGCTGATGTCACTGGCAAACCACCTTCCGAAATCTTTTGTTGCCTTGCAAATTCATCTTGTGCCAAATAAAGCGAATTCAAAGAAGGATTGTATTTCATGTGTTTTCCGGCTAAAATCTCGGTCCCAAATGATGATTTTTTACAAGCATAACGAATTTCCAGGTTATTTGAGCGGACGATATAATCGCGGCATTTTGCACGTTGGTCTAAATAGACCAGGACGGTTTTTTGAGCTTTTTCATAGGTTACCTCAAATGTGCGCATCAACTCACCATCAACAGTTGCAGGTGCAAGTTCTTTAACCTCGTATTTTCCAAACGGGGTATTGGAATCCCCTTTCAGGTTGATCGAATTACCGGCTAAATCGGTTGCAGAGGCAGTAGTGGCAAATAAGGTGACCATCAGAATCGCAAAAAGAAAAGTTAAATTTTTCATGACAAATAAGTATTAAATTGTTTTTTGTTTTTTAATTGATAACGCTTAGCCTAGTTACAATAGGCGTGCCAAAGATATTATCTTATTGATTTACTTGCATATAATATTTGCTTGCATTGGAATTGAGTTGGGTTTGCATGTACGGTAGCGAAAAATTGGTGTCCATAAACGAACGATCAGGACTAATATGTTAAGGACATATTTTTATTGGAATTTTTTCTGACTCTTTTTTTGTAGGCATTGCACAATTGAAATTTCAATAAAAAAAATCCAGTTTGGTCTCCGCATACTTCATTGAATTGACAGGGAACTAACCAAAGGTTAAGTTACTGAAAGTGGAAAATTCCTCAGTACTATAGATTAAATAATTGAAATTTAGATATTTAACTAATAGTTTCGCATTTGAAGCCAAGTTTTGGGAATTATTGTTTATAAAATAAAAAAATCTCCTACTTTTGTGCGTGAATTTTGGGCATAAAAAATGTCCGCACTGAAATTCCGATCAGGAGAGATGTCCGAGTGGTCGAAGGAGCACGCCTGGAAAGTGTGTGTACTCCAAAAGGGTACCGTGGGTTCGAATCCCACTCTCTCCGCTGAAAATGAGGTTGTTAACGAAAGTTGGCAACCTTTTTTTATGAATTTTTCAGAAAAAATTTGCTAATAATTGCAAAGATTTGCGTATATTTGAGGGAAAATACTCGCGAAATACTCGCGAAAACAACAAACACTCGCGAAATACTCGCGGAAAACTCGCGAAAAAAGAGGGGTATTTTAACTGAAAATGGATGTAAAACTCGCGAAATACTCGCGAAAAATTTGAACATAATGAATATTTCTCCTGCAATTAAAAAAACCGAAGTAACGAAAAATGGAAAAGTAAATATTAAAATCCGTATCTCTCATAAAGGAGCATCACGATTTATTGCAACTGAGTTTTATGTTGATCCTTCACATTTCAAAGAAAGCGGTACTGTTTCAAGCATTCATCCAAATTCCTCATTTATCAATCTGGAATTAAAACAAATTTTGTTGGCGTACGAAAGAAAACTGATCAGTGTCGACACTCAAAATTATTCTATTGGTAGAATAGTAGAATTATTGACTGAAAAAGCTGCTATCAACGACTTCTTTTCTTTTTATGAAAAGTTCATTGCTGAAAAGAAACTGGTGAATATACGGACTTCAGAAATTCATCAAGCCACACTTAATAAGATAAAAAAGTTTGATCAGCGTTTGCCGCTCATGTTTGAAGACATTAATGCAGGATGGTTGAAAAAATTTGAAAATTTCATGACCGTTGAAGGTGCAAAAGTAAATGCTGCTGCAATTCATTTTCGAAACATCCGGACGGTGTTTAATTCAGCAATTGATAATGAAATCATCAATTTGAATATTTATCCTTTCCGTAGATTTAAAATTAAGAGTGCTGAAACTGAAAAAAGATCAATAACGATCGATCAACTTAAGGCCATTCGTGACTTTGAAACAAATTGGGAGATAACTGCCCTGGCACGCGATTTTTTTATGTTGTCTTTCTACCTGATTGGAACGAATAATGCCGACCTTTATAACCTTAAGACCATGAATGCAGGACGAATCACCTATTCACGCGCTAAAACCCATCGGAAATATTCGATAAAAGTGGAGCCGGAAGCAGAATTATTGATTAAAAAACTTCAGGGGGAAAATAAGCTGATCATGGTTTCGGAGCATTATGATACAGTTCATAAAATGACACACCAACTGAACAAAGCGTTAAAAAGAATAATGCCCGACCTTACCATGTACCATGCACGTCATACCTGGGCAACTATTGCTAAAAACAAATGTCGTGCTTCGGAAGAAGATATTGCTGCAGCACTGGGGCATTCACGTAAAACCGTAACCCAGATCTATATTAACCGTGATCCTTCAATTGTTGACCGTTTGAATCGTGAGGTGATTGATTGTCTCAAATAAGTACTCAATAAAATGATTTTGGAAATCTGATTCTTGATCCGATGCATATATTATTTACATCGTTAAGATAACGCAATTTGCTAAAGCATTGTTGTTTTTGATATTACAGCCTTGATTACAAAGATCTTGTGTATCTTTGATAAATGGAATTCCCTTGGTTCATATTGCTGGTTTTCACTAGCAAGTTGCCAATGTTGTGAATCTTTTCCTTTGTGAATGTACTTAAGGTATGCTTCCCCATTACCCATCTGGATTACGTAAGCATGACCATAAACGACATATTCACTTCTTACTTCTTTAATTCCTATAATCTGTCCACTACAATATTTGGGGTACATCGAATCCCCGAAAACATTAATAAAGGCTTGCACATCCAGGTTGGGAATACATATTGGAATACTGTTATTTAGTTCATTATCTGTTAAAAAATCAAGCCCCGCGCTCACATTAATATCAGGAAAATAGGGAACCGTAACCAAGGGTTTTTCAAACTTCTGGCTATTACCGACTAATGGTTTATCCTTTAATAACGAACCTATTCCGGTAAGCAGCCAGTCATTTGAAATATCCGAAAAAGCGTATGCAATACCCTGTATTACATTTAAACCTGCTCCTTTCTTGTTGTTCAATACTTCATTGACAGTGGTATTAGAAACCCCAATTCTTTCTGCAAAGTCTCTTTGATTTAAACCACTGTAAATCTGCACTTCCTTAACTCTTTTGTTGATCTCTATATCAGACATTTTATTTATATTAATTATAAACTGCGTAAAATACTATTTTTGTAGTATTTGCTTTTGTTGGTTATGTGGTACGCTTTTGTTTAAATTTGCAACTCAGTCAATAATGTAACTAAGATGAAAACAAAGAACAAAAATCCGAAGATTAAACAGGCAATTACAACCAGCTTTTCGAAACCTCTAAACAACAGACTTTTAAAGATTCATTTAAGGCTTATCCTTATAAAAAATGCTATTCTTTCATCAGCAAAGAACCTTAAATTTAATTGTCATTATCAACTTAAATACTTGAATAATATGGATTTTCCATAAGCGATTCTTTAAATACCTAACCCAAAAATAATGTTTCAAATGTAAACAAGAATCTATATTAATACAATACTATAAATGGCACATAAAGGTAATTTCAAAAGAGCATACGGCAAATTAAAAGTAAAAGAAGCACCTATCGTAAAGGAAACAATTATGAAAAGGTGCAATTGGTCCAATCAGACCTTCAGTCACAAAAAAGATGGTAAAAGGAGTTATACATTGGATGAGATCGATACAGTTGCGATTACTTTCAGAGCTTTTGGTCTTGATGCCTGGTCAGGGGAAGAAATCATGCTAAACTCTTGAATCCATGGTAATAGACACCCCAAGACTAACCAAAGCCGAAGACCAGATTGTACGGCTAAAATTGCAGGGTCTGACTCGAAAACAGATTGCTGAATTCACAAAACGTTCAAAGGGAACCATTCAAAGGCACTTTCAAAATGTTTATGAAAAATTAAATATACAGAGTGAGATTGATCTTTATAACTGGTATGCTGAAAATGTTCTTAAGATCAACATCCGCAATTTATTACATAAGGACTAGCTCTAACCTTTATTTAATTAATTATAATTCAATGCTTTACAGTGATTATGAAAAATGAAAACGCAATTAGCGATGATTATTTGTCGGATTTGATGATCCGAACAGCAAATCTTGGAGCAAAAATAGCCTTGCAGGATGCAGGTGTGATTAAAAATACAATCACTCTTGCTGAGATCAAAAAATTGAACGGTGTTAAAATGGCAAATGCCGCCCGGATAGCTCCAGGAATAAAGTGGAAACCAATTGGTAAAGGTGGGAGAACCTCTGGAGTATATTGTCTCCGAACCGAGTTTGAAAAGTTTTTGTTTTCAAGGGAATTTGACTTTAACAAAAAATAATCA
Source organism: uncultured Bacteroidia bacterium (assembly GCA_903927965.1). GTDB lineage: Bacteria > Bacteroidota > Bacteroidia > Bacteroidales > Prolixibacteraceae > JAAFHB01. The sequence goes on from CAIYPA010000258.1 coordinate 48,147, forward strand.
ATGAGATATCCAGTATTTTTTAAAATTTCAATTGTGATTTGATTCTAATTCAACACCTTCAATGCCACAGGTTTGTAACCAGGCAAGCAGAAATCTTATTAATAAAAAACAATGAAGAAGAACTACACATTGAACAATTTTTACTCGCAGGTGAAATCCCTGATCGAAAAACACAATTGCACCGATCCAGGATGCAACATAAGGGTACAGTTTGAGATAGCCGAGGACCTCAAGAAGAATGGCCGGCCACGCCTCGATTGTACCGTCTCATATGAGAGGGACCATGAATTCGTGTTTTTTTCATCTGCCAGTACCCCTGAAACGGCACTTTGCAAATTCGAGGAAGAACTCACAGAAGCACGTGGCCATATGCCACAAACCGTTTCGGTCGATCTGGACGCCGGCCCTGCTTTGCAGGAAATTTTGGCCGTCCAGGAAAACTGATTACCCCACGGTGGGGCAAAGCCGTCGTTCTTTAATTAAATCCCATGGCGGTGGGGAAAATGGCCATTCGGGCCGGAGGTTTAACGCTCCGGTCCATGGCCAAATTTCAAGCTACGGGACTAAATCAATAAATTTTCATCAATACACACTAAAACAAACAATTACAATGGACTACAACATTTATAAATTCCTTAAACAAACCTTTAACCCCAGGTTGACAACACGGGACATGGAGACCAGCCCAACAAGGTGCGGATGTGAATACAGGATCAGCACAATGGATTTTGAGGACGACAAGCCCCATTTCCCTACACTGGCCGTTGGTGCAATCAACACCGGTCAGGGGTGGACCATCAGGGCCACCTGGAACCAATATGGCGAATGTACGGTCGAAAACAGAAGGATAAAATCATTTGACTTGGTCACCCCTGCACAGAAAGAGATCAACGATGCAAAGCCTGTGTTCATATTTTTTGCGGCTTTTATAATATTTATAATCATCTCAATATTAGGATAATGAATATAGCAGTTATTGGCGATTACGAATCGCAGGAGTACAAGCTGTTGCTTGAGCGCGTCAAAATATTAAAGTGCGAAGAGGATGTAATCGACCTTTCGCGGCACCTGAGGTTGGTATGGCACAAAAAGAACGAAGCCCGTTTTGCCGACATCAAAAATGCCCACCAAATTGTCATTTGTGGCGACTGGGACAATTATATCGATGCAAAAAGGGATATTACCTATGCACAAACCCTGAACAAAGAGTGTTTTGTCGAATATGGCGGACAGTTCCTTCCATTCCCCCAATATGCCAGAAGGTTATGAAAAAACTTGCAACAGTGTTCGCCACAGGGTTTGCCCAGGTCTTTTTGGTCTCGGCAAACACTTATTTTATCAGCCGCACTACCTGGATTGGGATCGCCTTTTGTGGATTTGGCATATCCTATTTATGGACTGTCAATGTCAGAAGGGTGTCCATCGGTACCAAGGCCGAGCAATTTGTCTATTCATCAGGTGCCATGCTTGGAGGGCTGACCGGAGTGCTGTTGGCCAAAAATATCAAACCGAACTGACAAAAACATCCGACCATGCCATCGATCAACATTAGAAAAAGCTTTGCGCCGGGAATTTTGGCTTCTATCGACAAGGGGTACGCAAAACGGACAGGGATAAAACCAACGGTTGCCACAATCCGGATAAACCGCCCATTAAGAAAGGCAAATGATCTGGATAGTGTTATAATTGAGGATTTTCCAACTGGTTCAATTCGGACAAAGGAGAGAAAAGCGATAAAAAAGGGGGACACATTGCGCTTTTTTACCGGTTACCGGACAAAAAAAGTGCGGTTCCTTGGCAAAGTGGCCTGCCTCAAAACAGAGAAGGTCGTTTTTCAGGAAACTGCCCCTGGTATTTTCTCCCTCGAATTGGATGGTATCGGACTTAATGACATGAAAATACAGAAAATTGCCGTTGAAAGTGGGTTTGTCTCGTCAAAGGCAATGTTTGATTGGTTGCCCAAAACAATGGGGTCTCCAATCACAGGAGAAAGGATCCACCTTGCAAATTCGTACAACCGCAAATACTATCTGCACAAACGGACAAAGGAGCTTGGTGTCAGGATACAATTGACCAAATGTGGTCGGACCATTGAAGTGGAAACCGACCAGGTCGATACCGTAATGAAAAGCAAGCACGTCTCGGAGCTTGCCAACAAGCACAGCTATGGCATACAAGTCATTAACCCATTATTCAAATGAACAATCCAAATTTACTACATATCGAACTTGACCCGGTCGATGCGATGCTGATCATGAGCGTCCTTCAAATGGTAAGGGACCCATCCTTCCCTTTTAAGGGCTTGACCAGGGCAATTGACAACTACAATGCCACAGTGGTCAAAAACATTTCGCCAGAACAGGTCCGGGAGGCAAACGATGCATTGGCAATGTACCAGTTATTGGCGCAAGCAGGGCTATGAAAGAGATAGTCACAATATATCAGGGACGTCCGCGGCCTTCCTATTTCTATATCATACAGCCGGTCCCTGGCCTTGAGTTTTTTGTCAACCAGGAAATCAGGTGCGTCCATCCAAGGACAATGCAGGAAACCTTTGGCACAGTAACGGAGTTCTTCTGGACCTTCGACTGGGAGGAACCGCCCCGTGGTTTTTTGATGGGAATTTTTGGCGTTGAGCCGGCACTCCTGCGCGAGGTCCTTTTGGCAACAGATCCCGGATACAAAGACAGTTGGGCCAGGTTGATCCTGATCAAAGAAAAATAAAAAGCTTTTTATGATTGCAAACGGACTTGTCCAACAAATAAAGGGCGCGGCCCAGATCGAAAGTATTATTGGCGAATACATTGGACTGAAACGCTTCGGTGCCAACTATAAGGCTTGCTGCCCTTTCCATGACGAAAACACCAGCAGTTTTGTCGTTTCCCCATCAAAAGGCATCTACAAATGTTTTGGTTGCGGAAAGGGCGGCGATGCTGTCCATTTTGTGCAGGAATTCGAGAAGGTCTCCTTTCCACAGGCACTGAAAATTGTTGCAAAAAAATACAATATTGATGTCCCGGAGCGTGAACTTTCACCTGAAGAACTTGCATCTGCCAAACGTAGGGAAAACTCATTGGCGATGCTGGACAAAAACAACAGAACCTTTCGGGAGGCTTTGACAAGGCATAGTCCCGCAATGGACTATTTGACCGGCAGGGGGATCAAACAGGAAACCATTGACAAATGGGGCCTGGGCTGGGCTTCTGGTGGGTTCTTTGCCGGACGGGTCACCTATCCGATACACAACATGAACGGTGACATCTGTGGGTTTACCGGGAGGGCCTTGTCCGACCAGGTGCAGCCCAAGTACAAAAACAGCCCTGAAGACGAGCTGTTCAAAAAGTCCGACCTGCTGTTTGGCCTTTACCATGCCAAAATGAAGATCAACAAGGCCAACAAATGCTACATCGTGGAAGGCCAGCACGATGTCCTGCAGATGTGGCAAATTGGTTTTGAAAACACGGTTGCCCCAAGCGGCACTGCCTTGACGGTCCAGCAGATCAGGCTGATCAAACGCTTCACAAAAAACATCGTGCTGCTTCTCGATGCCGATGCCCCTGGGATCAAAGCTGCTATCAAAAATATTTCACCCCTCCTGACGGAACAGGCCGGCCTTCGGATCATTGTCCTGCCCGATGGTGAAGATCCCGACAGTTATATAAGAAAGTCGCTGGCCTCCCCCACCGGTCCCGATAAGGGAAAAATGGCAGTCAGGGATTTTATCGAGAATGGGGAGATCGATTTTATCGAATTCAAAACGCAACAGTTCCAAAAGGAGATCAAAACCGATCCCAACAAGAAAGGGGAACTCCTCACCGAAATTACCGCCGACATCAGCCTTGTGCACGACAAGAATGCGAGGCGGGCCTATATCCAGCAATGTTCTTCCATCTTCGGGATCAAGGAAAACGAACTGGTAAAGGATATCCGGCAGTTGCGCGAAAAGATGGAGCTGAAAACCCAAGATGGGGTGTTCTTTGCATTTGACGAAGCTGCACCCGAAATCAAGGAGAAGGAACAGGCCAACATCCTTTCAGATTATGACGGTGTGATCGGCCATCATTTGGACGGCAACCGCAATTATATCGGCATAAATACCTCCCCGCTCCAAAAGGACGAGATACTGAAGCTGAAGAAGCTCACCAAAACAGCGGTCTATGATGAACTGGTGGCAAAATTCTACGATGAGAAAAGCAAGGACGAATCGCCAACGGTGAAAAACCTGAAACGGCTGATCAGTTTTGGCATCGATGTGAGGATGAGGGAAGAATACGAGGTTGAATTTGACGAGGAGACCGGCGACATCAACGAGGTCCGGTACATCAACTTTACCGACTGGTACCTGAACAAAATCACCGAGCTTTTGTCGCCTGCGGATGACCTGTTCACCAGTTCTGCCATCGAACATATCGCGGAGCTTCTGTCGTTCCTTCCCGAGAGTTCCCGGATGGTCAAGATCAACAATGCACAGGCTGCCTTTAAGAACAGGGGCGTCAAGCTGATCATCGGCGATTTTAAGAAGATACTTGCAACCTTCCTGAAAAAGAACGCCAAAGCGTTCGAACCGAACAGTGGGCCCGTTGACATTACCGGAGACAACCCGATGGACCTGGACAAGCAGCAGTTCAACGACCTTAACCGGTACCAGCACTATTTCGAAAAGAACGCGATCCACCATATATCAAAGACCGGACAGATCGCAAAGGTTTCAAATTTTGTGATCGTACCTATCATCCATTCCAATACATCGACGGGCCATTTTAAGCTGTTCGAGATGACCAACGAATTTGGGTTCAAGGTCAACCTGTCGCTGGACACCAAGGACCTGAACGATGTGCGAAGGTTCAAATGTGCCATCGAAGAAAAAGGCAATTTTGTGTTCAAGGGGACACAGGTCGAGCTCGACAACATCAAGGAGCGGCTGTACTCCAATACCACCTATTCGAATGAAATCGAACAATTGGGATGGCAAAGCGAAGGTTTCTGGGCTTGGGCCGATGGATTGACCACCCTTGACGAGAAATTCACCAAAACGGACAGCAACGGCCTGATCACCTTTGGCGAAAAGAACTACCTGATCAAACCTTTCTCCAACCTGTATGCCGGTGACAAGACCGCTTACCTGAACGAAAAGAAATTCCTGCACAAAACCTGTGGTGCGACCTTTTCGGATTGGGGCCAAAGGTATGTAAATGTGTTCGGCGACAATGCGATGTTGAGCATCTGTGCCCTTTTGACCTGTTTCTATTCCGATGCCATCTTCAAGCTCGTCCATGGGGAACTGCCAATGGTCAACTTTTTTGGCCCAAAAGGGACAGGGAAAACGCAACAGGCAGACAGCCTAATGGCCTTTTTCGGGGAGAAGCAGCCGATCAACAACCTGTCAAAGGTGACGATCTATGGCCTTTCCCACACGCTCAAATCGTTCCACAATGCCTTTTGCCTGATCGACGAATACAAGAACTCCATCGATATGAAGTTCATCGAATTTTTGAAATCGGTTTACAACAGGCAGGGGAAGATACAGGGCAATTTTGCGCAGCAGGGCACCAAGACGGAGCACATCCCGATCAACCAAATGGTATTGATCTGCGGACAGGACCTGCCGACCCTCGATGTGGCGTTGTTGGAGCGTTGCATCTGCCTTACCGCGTACAAGAACGATTATACCAACGAGGAAGTTGACAGGTACAAGGAGTTGAAGGACATGGAAGAGAAGGGGTTTGCCCACCTAACCGACGGGTTCCTGAAATACAGGGAAATGGTGATCGAGAAATTTCCCGAAAGCAACAGCCTGGTGCAGACAATGGTATCCAAAGAATGCAAGGACGTGTCGGTCAGGCTGCAAAAGAACCTCACCACGATGCTCACAAGTTTTTATATCCTCAAGGACCATTTTGAATTCCCGTTCACCTTTGAGCGCGTCCTTGGTTTTGGGATCAGGGTGATCAGCGAGCAGCAGAAGTTCATCGAGAGCAGCGACGACCTCAAGAATTTCTGGAGCATCTTTGCCACTTTGATCGAACAGGACAGGATCAAGGAAGGGCGGAACTACATCCTGCACGATGTTTGCGAGGTCCGCTACATCGGGAACGATGAACCGGCCCGTTACCACAAGGGGATGATGTGCATGTTCCTGCGATGGGACGGCCTTTATCCGATGTATGCCGAGTACTCGCGCCGAAGCAACATGGTCGCCCTGGGTGAAAAGACCATCCAGTTCTACCTCGAAAAGACCAAATATTACCAGGGGAAGATCAAGAGCAAAAAATTCCGGGACAAACTGACCGGACAGGAATGGGTCAACCAGGCATACTGCTTCGACTATGACAAGATGGACATCAACCTGATCAAGAGCAACAATATCGAGTTCGGCAACCTGGACATGACCCCAAACAGCGCAGATCCCGAAATTGAAGCAAGTAAAATGTTCGATGGCCTGGCAAAAGCAAAGGAAGGCTTGCCATTTTAAACCAAACTTTCTGTTCACCAATCACATTCAATAAAATAAACACGTAAGAAACCGTCCGGCAAACCGGATATTCTTACTTGCCTTATTGTCAAATTTTAAAATAACCGGGACAAAGCTTGTACAAGGGAATTTCCCACTACTTAAACTACTTTCACTACTTTGTTATATATCAATATTTTATAATCATTTTTTATTCGATATAAGGTAGTGGAAAGTAGTGAAATGTAGTGGGGGTAGTGAAAGAAGCGGCGGTGGTGAAAAATACATACGGGGTTGTGCGGAGAGAAAAAAAATAATCTTTTAAAATCTGGTCGGGAGAAGCTTTCCTGGCCGAAAATCAACAGGTGTTCCAAATAGCATGAAAAAAAATACATCCCTTTTTAAACCAAAAAATATTTGATTATATTGACATCAAAATAATGATCATTATATAATCATGTGCAAAAAGTTTGTTTTGGCCAGTACCCTTGAAACCATTGAAGGCAGGTTCAATTCCCGTCTTGGTCCGGGAACAATTGAGATTCCCAGGATGTATTCGGTCGGTAGTGGGGACAGTTCATATGTGATTACAAGTGGGGAACCCCATATGATTCAGGTGTATAAGTTTGGGATGACCCCTTTTTATTCCGAGACACAAATGGGACTAATCAATGCCAGGGCCGAGGGGGACAAGAACCTGAAAGACGACCCTTGTTACAGTGGGTCGAAGGCCATCTTTTTGAAACCGGCTTTCCGCAAACCTGTCCAGTTCCAAAGGTGCATCGTCATTGCCGATGCCTATTATGAGTGGACTGATAAAAACCTGCCCTATTTGGTTTTCCTTCAAAACCGGGACAGGCCATTTGGGATGGCCGGTATTTATGACCAGTGGAAGGATCCCCAAACAAAGGAGGACGTTTTTGCCTTTGCGGTTATCACCACAAGTGCCAACCGTTTGTTGCAAAGTATCGGGGCCAAGCGGATGCCGGTGATCCTTTCACGGTCTGGTGAAAGCCACTGGGTGAAACCTTCAAGTTCTTTGGCCGATGTGCTAAGGCTCTTAAACCCTTATCCATATGACAAAATGAACGCCTATCCGGTTTCCGATATGATCGAAAGGCCCTATTTCAATGACCCTTCCCTATTAACACCCGCAGGGGAAAAGCTTATAAAAGAATCAGCCCCAACCGTGGTTACGGCAAGCTACAAGCCCCACAAGATGAAAACCCAATCTGACAAGCCCTGGTTTAAGGAAAACTAGGAGAACTGAACAAAGTCGGGGTAATTGATTTCCCGAAATAGTTTGGATTTTTTTTGCTTATTTTAAATCCTGGCCCTTGTTAAATTCAAATGCAATTGGTATATTTGTCACAGGTTAGGTTTAGGTTAGGTTAGGTTTAGTAAAAAGGATGAAACCGCTCGGTTTTATCCTTTTTTATTTTTTAAATCGGTTTTCTTTCCTGTAAAACAAAAAATATTGCAAGAATAATAAGGCTCGTCTATAGAAACCATAAATTTCGACCGCATAAAAACAACACCAATAAACATATGGATTTAATTGACTATTATGTACTTAATTTAGGTTGAATCGTAGAGGATGTATGATAAATGAGCTTATAATCTTTCAGAGCCAAGTATAAATCTTTTTTGGGTACCAACTACCATCGTAAAGTATTTTAGGCATTTTTATTAGTTGCGAAAAGCTCATTGGGGTTACTGATCGGAGATGTCTTTTGTTAAAATCATATCCATAGATAAACTCAAATAATACTGTTTTCATTCCTTAAAACATGCAGCAAAAGTATTAAAAATTACCTTGTCAAAAATATAAGTGATACTAATGCGATTTAATTAAAACTTTATTAATTTTGCACACATATAAATATTTATAACAGGAGATGGATTATTCGGCAATCAATATCAGGTATGGGGAATTGGCAAGTTCGCAATGTTGCCTTTCCTGTGGAGGCGCGATCAATTATGCCCTACCAAAAACAGGCGAAGTATGTGTCGATTTGGGAAGTGGCAGGGGAACGGATGCCTTGCGGATGGCAGATCAGGTTGGTGAAACAGGTTTTGTATATGGGATCGACATTTCGGAAGGTATGCTCGAAAAAGCACGACAGAATGCTTCCAAACTAGAAGTAAGGAATGTGAAATTCCTGCACAATACATTGGATAAAATTGAGTTGGCAGACAAAACTGTCGATCTGGTTATTTCGAACTGTACAATCAACCACGCATCCAATAAGGATGCAGTCTGGGGAGAAGTTTTCCGGATCCTCAAAAAAGGTGGACGTTTTGTGGTGAGCGACATTTATGCAACAAGCCCGATTTCAGAAGAATACCGCAACGATCCCGTTGCCATTGCCGAATGTTGGGCCGGTTCAGTTACCCGGGAAGAATACCTTGAAACATTAAACAGGATTGGTTTCACAGGGATTGAGATCATCGAAGAATCAAAACCCTATCCAAAAGGAAAAGCAGAAGTAGCAAGCATTACAATTGCAGGTTTAAAACCCAAAGGTGGATGCTGCTGCTAACAATAAACCTTTCCAAACATAGTAGGGAAAGGCCTTTCAACAACGTTTAATTAATTATTTTTTTATGAAAAGTCTTATTAAAAAAAGGGAGCCTAAAAAGGTTGAAGTTGCGCAATGTTGCGCAAAAACCTCCAGGACAGTTGTTGGTTGTCATGACTAATTCATGATCATTGATGGGGGGTGCCGGAATTTGTAAAATAAAGGCATTCCCCAATTAATTAGCACGTTAATCTGTATAACATGGTGAAGACCATCAATGTAACCATTAATAAGCACGAGAGAAAGTGGACAAAAAAAATCAATCAATTTTATATCATCCAATAGGCATAATACATACGCCTTATAAGGAAGCCAGTGGGACACCTATTCAACCGATAGCTGCACCAGAGAGCGAAGCTACAATTGAAGTTTTTTTCGAGTATGCAGAAGGTTTGACCGATATTGGGGAGTTTTCGCACCTGATCCTGATTTATCACATGCATTTGGTAAAAACTTCACAATTAAAATTGATTCCTTTTCTTTCAAACGAAGAACATGGAGTGTTTTCTACACGTGCTCCTGGGCGGCCAAATCCCATCGGTTTTTCGGTCGTCAAACTCGAAAAGGTTAATGGAAACCTACTTTTTATAACTGGAATAGACATCATTGACGGCTCCCCTTTGCTGGATATTAAACCATTTATACCAGCCTTTGATGGAAGAAGTGCAGACAAAACAGGTTGGTTTCATGAAACAATAGATAAAATATCCAAGATCAAAGATGATGGAAGATTCTGTTAAACCTCTAATTGGAGATAATATTAAAGATCTGTACAACAAGCAATCGCTTGAAATTATGCAGACAGCGGAAGATGCTTATGAGAAAGGATCGAACAGGGTTTATGAATTGAAGAACTTTGCCCGTAAGGCTGGAATCAAAAGAATTGGGATTGCCCATTGTGTGTCAATGCCAAAAGAAGCTGATTCCGTAAAACAGTTCCTTTCGGATGAATTTGATGTTTATACTGTTGATTGTAAATGCGGCAAAGTTTCCAAGCACGAAATGCTTGGCTGTGAAGGAAAAGGAATTATGTGCAACCCTGCCGGCCAAGCTGAATATTTGAGAGAAAACAATACGGAATTGAATATTTCGATGGGTTTATGTGTCGGCCATGATATGATTTTCAACCAGAAATCAGCTTCCCCGGTATCAACATTGGTCGTAAAAGACAGGCCGACCCAAAACAATCCCATGGAAAGCATTCATAATTTAAAGTAAAATAAAATGAGCGAATTCGACTCCCGGGCCCGTCAATGGGACAAAGATAAAATGCACATGGAACGTTCTTTGGCAATTGCTGCCGAACTCGAAAAAATGGTCCCTTTGGACCCATCCATGAAAGTCCTTGAATATGGGGCAGGTACAGGAATTCTGAGTTTTTTGTTAAAGGACAGATTTTCAGAAATTACCCTGATGGACAGTTCCCAAGAGATGATCAATGTCTGCATCGAAAAGGTGGAATATCACCAAGCCAGCCAGATTTTTCCTCTTTGGTTTAACCTTGAGCAAAAGAACTTTGATGGTAAATTTGACCTGATCTACAATCAGATGGTATTACATCATGTAAATGATTATGAGGCAATAATCAACACATTTTATTCGTTGTTGAATCCTGATGGATATTTGGCAATAGCAGACTTGTACCCTGAAGATGGTTCATTTCATGGAATTGATGTAAAAGTGCATTTGGGCTTTGATCCTGAGAAGCTTACTGAAATTGCTAAAAAAGCAGGTTTCCAAAATATTGAATACAAAACCTGTTTCGAGGTAAAACGCGATACTGGTAAAAAATATCCGGTATTTTTATTGGTTGCTAAAAAATAAGTACCACTAATTTAAATTCATTTTAATTTATACAAAAACATTAAATGTATAAAATTGATAATGTGATATTTAATCAAAATAAGCACCTACCATTATTAAAATCATTTTGAACATATGTTTATAATATAACCGCGTATTGATATATCATTATATTTGCATTTTATTTTGAAATGAACAAATGCTCATAATGAATATAAAATACGTGGGATATTATGATTAGAACCTTGCTAATAATAGTTTTAGGCACTATTTTTACTTTGATATTGGTTAATCTATTCCATCAGGAAGATAACTACAACCTCAAACTCGAAACACTCCGTCATAATTACGCGTTAAAAGCGGTCCCTTCAGTTAATCACAACATATTACCTGCTTTACAAAGAGACTTCAAGACACCGCAGGAAGTGACAGAAGCTTGCCTGACATGTCATACTGAAACACATAAAGAGGTGATGGCTTCTTCGCATTGGAATTGGGAACGGGCATCATACGTTGAAGGACGAGGCATCTCTTCTGTAGGAAAGAAAAATGTGATGAATAATTTTTGCCTCGGGACCAATTCCAACCAACAGTCGTGTGCCAAATGTCATATTGGTTTCGGAATGACGAGCAGCCATTTCGACTTTAATAATGCAAGAAATGTCGATTGTATGGTTTGCCATGACAATAGTGAAGAATATCTGAAAGGGGCTTCAATGGCCGGCTATCCTGATCGAACTGTAAATCTTGAAAACGTAGCCCGGAGTGTAGGTTCCCCACGAAAAAGCAACTGTGGTTCGTGCCACTCATTTGGTGGAGGTGGCAATAATGTGAAACATGGTGACCTTGATGTGGCCTTAAACTCTTGTAGTCGTGAGGTTGACGTTCACATGGGGGCAAATGGGATGAACCTGGAATGTGTTGCCTGTCATACTGCAAAAAACCATAATATTATTGGTAAACTGTATTCGGTTTCTACCGATAATACCAATCGGGCAACTTGTGAACAATGTCATACTACCACACCCCATTTGAGGGAGGTGCTTAATCGTCATGATTCTCGGGTTTCTTGTCAGGCTTGCCATATTCCAATTTATGCCAAAGTAAATTCAACAAAAATGTCGTGGAAATGGTCTGATGCCGGAAAATTGAGGGATGGCAAACCTTATGAGGAGGAGGATTCTCTGGGCAACCATAGTTACATGTCAATCAAGGGTTCATTTGTTTGGGCACGGAATGTTAAGCCGGATTATATTTGGTTTAATGGAACTGCTGACCAGTATATATTAGGTGATACGATTAAATCGGTTCCTGTAAAAATGAATACCCTGAATGGTTCATATCATGATCGGTCATCAAAAATAATTCCGGTAAAAATTCATATTGGCGACCAAATTTACGATAAGGTTTATAACAGGTTGGTTCAACCCAAATTATATGGCGAAACTCAAGGCGATAGTGCCTACTGGAAAGATTTTAAATGGGACGAAGCTGTTGCAGCCGGAATGAAAGAATCCGGTTTCCGGTACAGCGGTCAGTATGGTTTTGTGGAAACAGTAATGTATTGGCCAGTAAATCACATGGTTTCTCCAAAAGAACAAGCTGTAGGTTGTGCTGAATGTCATACCCGGAACAATGGCAGGCTCGCGAAATTGACCGGCTTTTACCTTCCGGGTCGTGATCAGAATAAATCGCTCGATTTTCTAGGTTATTGGATGTTTATCTTTGCGTTGATTGCTGTTTTCGGTCATGCAACCATTCGCATTTCAACGAAAATTTTAAAAAATAAGTTTGAGAAACAGATCATCAACTATGATGAAGATAAGCCAACCGATTAAAATCATCAACTATCAGTCAAACAATATATTATGCATAAAGTATATATTTACAAACGATTTGAACGATTCTGGCACTGGGTCCAGGCATCTTTGATCATTTTTCTGGCAGTTACCGGATTCGAAGTCCATGGTGCTTTTAAAATATTTGGTTTTGAGAAAGCTGCTGAATTTCATCGGATTGCCTCCTGGATGCTGATCGGGTTGATCATCTTCGCGATTTTCTGGCATTTAACAACGGGCGAATGGAGACAGTACATTCCAACAACAACACAACTAAAGGAGCAGGTCATTTATTATATTTCAGGGATTTTCAAAGGTGGCCACCATCCTACTGAAAAAACGGGGCTTAGTAAGCTAAATCCCTTGCAACGAATTGTTTATTTAGGATTTAAGCTTGTACTTGTCCCGATTACGATTGGTTCGGGTATCCTCTATATGCTCTATAAAACCTTCGATCAGAACAACTTAATTGTGATTGAAGATTATCCATTGGCATCCATTGCTTTCTGGCATACACTTGGAGCAATATTGCTCATGATATTTCTGGTGGTTCATGTCTATATGACAACAACAGGCAAAACCCCAACTTCAAATATCAAGGCAATGATCACAGGGTATGAAGAAATTGAAGAGGAGCAAGAGGAACTTATTGTAGAAAACGATCATAATCAAAATTTAGGATGAAGCCACAGAAATATATGAACCCTTACCTTGCAGGTTTTTTGTTGGGGCTTGTTTTATTGGGAACGATTTATGTTACAGGACGGGGTTTAGGTGCCAGCGGAGCTGTAAAAAGCGTTGTTCTTTCAACTGTTATAAAAGTAGCCCCGGAACATTCAGCAAATACACCTTTCATTAAAACATTTAACGAGGAGCATCCTGATGGCCCTTTAAAAGATTGGCTTGTCTTTGAAGTGATTGGAGTCATGATCGGTGCTTTTTTATCAGGTGTGATCTCCAACCGTGTCGGGATTAAATTGGAGCGGGGTCCCAATATTACCAATAAAACCAGAATTATTGCCGCGATCATAGGTGGCATCCTTTTTGGGTTTGGAGCACAGCTTGGACGGGGATGTACAAGCGGGGCTGCCCTTAGCGGAATGGCAGTGATGTCGTTTGGTGGGATTATTACAATGTTTGCCATTTTCGGATCGGGTTATGCCGTTGCCTATTTTTTTAGAAAACTTTGGTTAAAATAATTGATATGGGACCATTAGTACCATTTATTATCAGCAATGAGTTCAACTTGGTCATTGCTTTGATTGCCGGAATCGGGTTTGGTTTTGTTTTGGAACAGGCGGGGTTTTCATCGACCAAAAAATTGGTTGGGTTGTTCTATGGGTACGATTTCACAGTGTTGAAAGTATTCTTCACAGCCGGAGTTACGGCAATGATTGGTGTTTTGTTACTTGCTCATTGGGGATTGCTTGATTTGAACCTGATTTACATCAACCCAACATTTCTGTGGTCAGCACTGCTCGGAGGATCAATAATGGGTGTTGGGTTTATTATTGGAGGTTTTTGTCCCGGAACCAGTATCTGCGCTGCTTCAATCGGAAAACTAGATGGTTTGGCTTTTGTCTTTGGTGGGGGAATCGGCGTACTTCTATTTGCCGAACTTTATCCTATGGTCAAAAACATCTTCCTTTCCAAGGCCTGGGGCGGCGTATTGATCAATGAAATGTTGGGAATGTCGAAAACTACTTTTGCATTTCTTCTAACCACGGTTGCTATTGTTGCTTTTTATGTCACAGGACTGATCGAAAATAGGGTGAATGGCGTTCCCTCTTCTGTCGATAAAAAAAAGAGGGCTATATATAAATCGGCGATTGGACTGGCATTTTTCACATTGTCTATAATCGCTTTCCTCCCGGATAGCAATGGCCAAATGGAGGCAAGAATCATCAAAGAGCTTAAAAAGAAGAATTTTGAGTCAGTATTGATTCAATCGGATAAACTTGCAAGTGAAATTGTAAATAATTATTTCCGGATCAATATTATTGACGTAAGAGATACGGCAGCTTTCAGGGCATACCATCTTCCATTCGCAATCAATATCCCGATTGAGAAAATGAGTGACCGGCAGTGGAAGAAAATCCTGGACCAGAAACATAAGGCCAATTATTTTTATGCCGTTGATCAGCAAGCGGCAGAGAAGGCTTGGTTAATAGCCGGATATTTGGGCAAATCGGAGAATTACATACTCAACGAATCGCCACTGAGTTTCCGGAAGTTATTCTCGGATCTTGTCCCTCCTGGTCCTGATGCCAATAAAAAAGAAATCAATACCTTCAATTTCAGGAAAAAAGCTGCCACAGATATGAAGATGCTAATAGAAGCACTTAAAAATTCGACTGAACCTGTTGTGGTAAAAACCAATAAAATAAAAGGTGGATGTTGAAGGGAAAGATTTGGGGATATTTCTAAAGTAATCAAAAAAAACTGGCAATGTTTAAACATTGCCAGAGAAAATCAGAGAAGATTTTGAATTCTAGAAAAATTGGCTTAAAAAAACTATCCTTTGACTTTGATCGCATCCATAACTTTTTCTTCCGATAATTCTTTGGTGCAGAAGAACCAATCGTAGCACGTTTTGCCCTCTTCTTTGGTTTCCATACGCTCTTTGGCAACGCCGCATGATCCGGCAGGTGGAATAATTACAGCATCCCCAGGTCTCCAGTCGGCAGGCATGGCAACGCCAAAACTGTCAGCTGCCTGAAGGGCAATAATTACCCGTTTCAGTTCATCAAAATTGCGTCCCAACGAAAGGGGATAATAGATCATGGCACGGATAATTCCTTTCGGATCGATAAAGAACACAGCGCGGACTGCCTTGGTGTTACTTTCACCTGGCTGGATCATGCCATATTTCTTGGCAACCTCCATGGTTATGTCTTCAATCAGGGGGAAATTGACTTCGACGTTCTTCATTCCCTTGTATTCGATCTTCTCTTTGATCGTGCGTAACCATGCAATGTGACTGTATAACCCATCGACTGACAATCCAACTAAATCACAATTAAACGCTTTAAACTCGTTTTCCATCGAAGCAAAAGTCATGAACTCTGATGTGCAAACAGGTGTAAAATCAGCAGGATGGCTAAACAGAATAACCCATTTGCCCTCGTAATCACCCGGGAAATTAATAGGTCCCTGGGTTGTTACAGCTTTAAAATTAGGCGCAACTTCACCAATACGCGGCATTTTACACATTTCTTGATTCATTGTCTCCATAATAAACTACTTTTAAATGATTAATAAAAAACTCTATTATATTAATAAACAACATATTACATCATAAGAAAATATTTTCATCTTAATTGTCATACAAAAATACAAAAAAAGCATCATTTATAGCCATTTGCTCATTATATTTGTATCGAACATATGACCATTATAAATGACAAGACCGAAGAGAATACGGAGAATGAATAATCCTCCACATTTTAAAGGATTCAAACCGATAGGTTTGAAGGAAGGAAGTAATCCAATAACAATAAATTACGAAGAATATGAGGCTATTCGGTTAAGTGATTTTGAGTTTTGCGGACAGTTTGAAGCTGCACGAAGGATGGAGATATCGCGTACAACCTTTGCCCGAACTTATGAAAGTGCTCGGCGCAAAGTTGCGGAAGCATTTTTTCAAGGGAAACCAATTGTATTTGAAGGTGGAAAAGTATATTTCAATACCGAATGGTTATTCTGTAAAAATTGTGGGTGCAATTTTTACCATATCGAAATGGAGGAAGAAATCAAAAATTGCACCCTCTGTGGATCTGAAAAAATTGAAAAAGAAAAGTGACTTCACAAAATCACAAGGCGATAAACAATATAAAAAACAAAAAGTGTAAATAATATGAAAATAGCCATTACATCAACCGGAAATAATCTTGAGGCTAGATTGGATAACCGCTTTGGAAGATGCCCCTATTTCGCTGTTTATGACACAGAAAGTCAGTCCGTCGAATTTATTCCCAACCCGAAAATAGAAAACATCGAAGGAGCAGGGCCTGCTTCCTTTCAATTAATTGCATCTCAGGGTGTAGGGAAAGTTGTCTCCGGTGAGTTTGGGGTTAAGGTCAAATCCTTATTCGACAGTCTTAAAATTCAGCTAGTTGTATTAGATGATCCTAAAAAAAAGAAGATAAGTGACATTATTCAAATGCTAAACCATAAAAATTAAACATCATGCCACAAATGGATGGTACAGGTCCGGAGGAGAAAGGTTCAAAAACTGGACGGGGATTGGGTAAATGCAGAAAAGTGGATTAAAAAATATTAATCATTAAAAAGGAGGTTATTATGCCAGGATTAAACAATCGGGGCCCTCTTGGAGAAGGGCCTATGACCGGTAGAAGAATGGGCAGGTGCAATCCCGATAATAAAGGGAAAACTGACGATGAAATTTTACAAAACAGGGATTCATCGCAACAGCCAGGTCGGGGCTTAGCCGGTGGACCGCGATTTAGAGGTGGTCATGGCTTGGGACGCGGACAAGGAATGGGGCATGAGAGTGGCTTTGGGCTCGGGAGAGGAATTTAGAAAACTCTGGCTTTAGATTTTGGGATCCAATAACCCCGGTCTATGGGGAAATCACGTAAATAATAAAAAGACCATACAAAAAAATGATTATGAAGAAGATAATTGCCATACCATTGGAAAACAACGCATTATGCCCTCATTTTGGCCATTGCGAACAGTTTGCTATTGTTGAAGTAGAGAATGGTACAATAATGGATATCAAAGAAGTTACGCCTCCAGAACATACTCCTGGACTGTACCCCCGCTGGGTCGCCAGTTTTGGAGTAACCGATGTGATTGGAGGGGGCATGGGCCAAAAAGCCATTGATTTGTTCAATCAGCAAAATATAAATGCTTTTGTTGGTGCTCCAATAAAATCAGCAAGGGAGCTTGTCACTGATTTTCTGGATAATAGGCTAAACCTTAGTGCCAATTACTGCAACCACGATAAAAGTCACAATTGTTAAAAAATTGGTTATTATGAACAAACTAGCGATTATCGTAATTTGTGGGTTGTTGATGATGTCTTGCAATCAACCGACAAAACAGGCTGTGTCTGCAAAAATGGATGCAAGCAATGGGCCAGTTTCAGAACCAGTTAGGGATGGGGTATTTATCCATATTACCCAAATTCTTCAATTTTACGAAAGGCCGCATTATTACATTGGATTATTAGGATGATCGAGATGATTAGCATAGGAAAAGAAGTAATATCGGATTATCGATGTTTCTTCTGCTTCGCGAGAGCTTTTGAACGGATGCTTGAAAGGGACAATCTTTCGACGGAAGAAAAAAAGTTCTTCGCCCGTGATATGTTCGGCTTATTTGACAAGGGAAAAAACGATTTATCAATCCCGGAATTGTCAAGGAAGTTACATGTCCTTTTTAAACATTACAGCAATAATCCTGATCCATATCAAGATGTAAAGAAGAGTAGTAACGACTTGGTATTAGCGATGTATCCAGAATTGAAGAATATGGTTTTCAATTCTGCAAACCATTTCGATACTGCCTTGAGACTAGCGATAGCAGGAAATATTATTGACTTTGGTCTAAGTAACGATTTTAATTTGCAGGGAACTATAGATAAAGTTTTTAATTCTGATTTTGCCATTGATGATTCTGTTCAATTAAAACAGGCTCTGTTTGAGGCCAAGACGGTGCTTTATTTGGGCGACAATTGTGGTGAAATGGTTTTTGACAAGCTTTTTATCGAAACGTTGATGCATCCCAATTTATTTTATGCAGTTCGTGGAGCTCCTGTAATCAACGATGCTACAGTGGACGATGCGAAATATGTTGGGATTGACGTGGTCGCTGATGTCATTTCGAACGGTTATGATGCCCCTTCAACAATTCTGGACCATTGTTCAGATGAATTTATAGATGTATTCAACCGTGCAGATGTAATCATTTCAAAAGGTCAGGGTAATCTTGAAGGTTTGCTGGGATATAAAAACAAGGACATTTATTTTCTCTTAATGGTAAAATGTGAGGTCATTGCCGACACTTTGAATGTTAAAAAGGGAGATTTTGTTGTGAAAAAGCAGGATTAAATTGGTGATGGAAACGATCAAAATTGGAATTATTATTTGTGACAGGTACAAAACTTGCTCAGGTGGCAAGTGTTTCAAATCGCTCAAAAACCGCGATGGTGCTTTTTCGATGTACAAAAATATTGAAGTGGAGATTGCTGCCTTCACTACATGCGGAGGTTGCCCTGGTGGCAACATCGAATATGCTCCCGAAGAGATGAAAAAGAATGGCGTTACACATGTCCATTTTGCAACGGGATTTCTGGTAGGTTATCCTCCATGTCCTTACATTGAATCATTCAAAGAATTCATTTCTGAAAAGTATGGGATGAAAGTTATTTTGGGGACACATCCCATCCCACAGAAATATTTCCTGACACACAGTAGCCTAAATACTTGGGAAACAGTTTTTCTGAAAAAAGCTATACAGCCAACGCTTTCCGAAGAACAAATCCGCCTAAATTATGACTGATCGATCTAATATTAAAATTGCAGTTGCCAGTGGAAAGGGAGGGACAGGGAAAACCCTCGTTTCAACCAATCTTTTTTGGGCTGTACAAAATGCCGGAATTCCAGTTTCATTGGTTGATTGCGATGCAGAAGCACCCAATGCGGCACTATTTTTTTCTGGCAATTTTTTTGTAAGTTTTCCGGTTACTCAAAATGTTCCTGTAATTGATTCCACTAGTTGTGTGTTTTGCGGCAAATGTTCTGAATATTGCAACTATAATGCCATTGTTTTGCTTCCTGCAAATCATTTTATCCAGGTAGTCGAAGATTTGTGCCACGATTGTGGTGCATGTATTATAGCCTGTAAATATGGTGCAATCACCGAAAAAGTAAAACGAATTGGATCTGTACAATCAATACAACCAAACAACTTGACTGAAATCATCGAAGCACGAGCTGATGTGGGTGTTTTCTCACCTGTGCCTGTCATCAAAAAAGCAATCAAAGAGGTCAGTAACAAGTATCTGGCAATCTTCGATTCCCCTCCTGGTATATCATGTCCATTTATTGCAACGGTCTATCATGCCGATTTCGTGATCCTTGTTACAGAACCAACACCTTTTGGGTTACACGACCTGAAACTTTCGGCTGAGACGTTGCAACATCTCAACAAACAATTTGGGGTAATTGTCAACCGTGCCGGATTGGGTAACGTGGATGTATATGATTGGTTGCGAATCAACAAAATCCCCATGCTTATGGAAATCCCTTTCGACCGGGAAATTGCCCGTATCTATTCTGAAGGCCTTTTATTGGTAGAGGAAAAACCAGCTTATCAGATACGGTTTATTGAATTATTAAAAACAATAGGAGAATTATTACAACGATGAACGAAATAGTAATCCTAAGTGGTAAAGGAGGAACGGGTAAAACAAGCCTTAGTGCGGCATTTGCAACGATCAGGAATAATTGCATTGTTGCTGATTGTGATGTGGATGGAGCCGACCTCCATCTTATATTGCAGCCTGAAAACTATATCAATGAGAAATTTATAACCGGTCATAAAGCGGTTATTGATTTCAACACTTGTACAAATTGTAAATTGTGTGTTGATTATTGCCGCTTCGAGGCTATTTCCGTTCAGAATGAACAGGAATTTATTTCTGAAACTTCGTGCGATGGTTGCAAATTGTGTTCAAGGATATGCCCATCTAAATCTATTCAAATGGTTCCTAGCGATAAGAGTATCTGGTATATAGGAAATTATCGAAAGGGACTGATGGTACATGCACGTCTCTTTCCGGGAGAAGAAAATTCAGGCAAACTTGTAAATGTAGTTCGTGAAAATGCAAGAAAAATTTCAAATGAAACCGGATGGAAAACGATTATTATCGATGGTCCTCCGGGAACAGGATGTGCTGTAATCTCATCTATTACTGGTGCAAACACGGCCATTATCGTAACCGAGCCCACCCATTCAGGATTTCATGACATGAAAAGGATATTGGATCTCACTTCTAATTTTAAAGTGAGATCGTGCGTTGTGATTAATAAATTCGATCTCAACGAATCAATTTCTGACAAGATAGAAGGATGGTGTGTTGAAAATAGTATTCCGGTAATTGGAAAGATCGCCTTCGATGAGCAAATCGTAGCCGCTATGATTAACTGCCAAAGCATAATCGAGTGGCGGCCAGAATCCGAAGCAAGCAAGGAAATCATTTCAATCTACAAAATAATTTTCAATGATTAATAATTTATTCGGAATCAAGACTAAAGAACGTTGGTATTTGTCACAAAAAACAGTCTGAGAAAAATATTTATAATGATCTTACCAATTTTAAAATATGGTTCGCATATTCTTAGGAAACATTCAATTGCAGTTACCAAAGAGGATAACCGGATACAAATATCAGAAAATCTATTCGACACAATCAAAAAGGATGGTGCATGTGGTTTAGCGGCCCCTCAGGTAGGTATTCTGAAACGGGCTTTTGTTATTGATACTTCACCTTTGTTTGATGAGAGTAAGGGATTTGAAAAATATGAACAATTTTTTATAAATCCGGAAATCCTTTGGCAAAGCCCAGAAGAAGTTTATTTCAAGGAAGGATGCTTAAGCATCCCTGACATTTACGAGGACGTATTACGTGCCGACAAGATCAGGATAAGGTATTCTGACATTAATTTTAATACGATCGACGAAGAATTTGAAGGAATAAAAGCCAGGATCTTTCAACACGAATACGACCATCTGGAGGGCATTCTATTTATTGACAGACTTAGTCGTTTGAGACGGAAGTTTCTAACAAGTAAATTGGATAAAATCAAAAACACCAAAAACATAAAATCATGGATCAAAAACATCCTTTTCAAAAGATTAAACTTCCTAACATCCGGATGAAAAATATTTTTTGTTTGGTCAGGGAGGTGGCGAACATTTGTCAGGAACTTTCAATATTCCATTAATAACACAAATCCCTATGAACGAAACCATTTGCACAAGCTGCGATGAGGGCAAACTGAATGGACTGTTGAAGGAAAGTGAGGTTAGGCTTGCATTTGACAAACTTATAAATGTTATCATCAGTTCGAAAGAAGAATAGAAAAAATGATAGAACACAATTATTCATTTCGTGTGATGTACCCCGATACTGATCAAATGGGTACAGTTCACCATTCCAATTATGCGAAATACTATGAAATAAAAATGACCAAACAAGAAGCTATAGATAAAGCCCAGGCGTTTTTCGATGAGGGTTACGCTTGTTCGCAATCAATTTTATTAACTTTTTCAAACCAGTTTGACCTTGATGAAAGGACTGCAAAACTCATTGCTTCAACCTTTGGCGGAGGTATGGGCCGATTGCGCCAGAAATGTGGTGCGGTAACTGGCGGGTTCATGGTCCTTGGTCTTAAATATGGAAATGAAAACCCAAAGGATATGGAGACCAAATTAGCTGTATATAAAAAAGTCAGGGAATTGAACCATCAGATCGAAGAAATTCACGGTACAAGCAATTGTTCCGAGTTACTGAAAAAATTTGCATCCGAAGCAGATATTGCAGAACGGAAACACCATAAAATGATATGCAAAAAGGTTGTTGGTGACGTAACAGAGCGATTGTACGAATTGATAAATATCGAAAACAAATAAAAAATAAAGGATGAACACTAAACGAATTATCGTAATTGGCGGTTCGGCAGCAGGTCCAAAAGCAGCATCGAAAGCACGACGCATGGACGAATGTGCAGAAATAACCATTTATCAGAGAGCATCCGATCTTTCTATGGCTTCATGTGGTTATCCATACTACATAGGAGGATTCTTTGATGACAGGAGCCAGCTCCTATGCTCACCTGCCGGGGTAGTCCGCGACTCAAAATTCTTTTGGAATGCGAAGAAAATTACAACAAAAGTGTTGACCGAAGTCACAGCCATCGACAGGCAGAATAAACGAATTGAGTTTACACGCATTGTTAATGGTGAAAAAGGGACAGCAGAATATGATAAACTAATTATTGCCACTGGGTCAACACCCCGCAAACCCCCCATTCCAGGAATTGAACTAGATGGGGTCACGACCCTTCAGTCGCTGCCCGATGCCGACTATTTGCGGAAGGTCAGGGATGAAGGCAAAATCAAAAAGGCTGTTGTAATCGGTGGAGGACTAATCGGTATCGAAACTTGTGAAGCACTCCACCTGGCAGGTATTGAAATTACAATTATTGAATTATTGCCACAATTGCTTACTTTTCTCGATAAGAAAATGGCAAAACTCGTTGAAAAATACATTCAAACCAAGACAAATGTTATTCTGGAAAATGGTGTCGCCTCATTTATTGGTGAAAATAATACACTTACAGCTGTAAGACTGGAAAATGGCACTGAAATTCCATGTGAATTGGCAGTAATAGCCATCGGTGTTGTACCCAATACCAACCTTGCAAAAAAAGCCAACTTATCAATTGGCATCACTGGCGGGATAGTTGTAAACGACTATATGCAAACCTCAGACCCTGATATTTATGCCGTTGGCGATTGTATCGAAATACCAAATCTGATTACAGGGAATCCTGTACATGCTCCCTTTGGAGATTTGGCCAACTTACAGGGACGCGTGGCTGGTGAAAATATAATTTCCGGAAATGTAACCAGATTCCCTGGAACTATACAAACCGGGATATGTAAAGTATTCGATTATGGTGTTGGAGCTACCGGGTTATCAAAGAAAAATTGCTTGAAATCAGGAATGATAAATATCGAAACAGTTGTCAATGCAAGTCTCGACAAACCTGGTTTTATGCAAGGGAAATTGTTGGTGACCAAGTTGATAGTCGAAAAATCGAATGGCCTAATTTTAGGCGCCCAAGTACTTGGTCCCGGCGACGTAAGCAAACAGGTAGCCATTTGGGCAATGGCCATAAAGGGCAAACTTACAGTAAATGATATGGTTAATGCCGACCTTCCGTACGCTCCGCCATATTCGCTGGCCATCGACCACAGTATCGCAACTGCCCACATCATGCAAAACAAGTTAAATGGTCGTTTCAGTGGAATATCGTCTGAACAACTTAAGGAGAAACTTAAAAACAAAGAACCACTTGTTTTATTGGATGTCCGTAATCCCGATGAATATGAACAAATGCGATTGGGAATTGGGGAAATACTTATACCGTTGGGACAGCTTCGTAATCGGTTAAAAGAATTTCCACAGGATAAAAATGCCGAAATTATCACCTGGTGCAAAATATCACTTCGGGGGTACGAAGCAGCCTTGATTCTTCAGGCAAACGGATACGAAAGAGTGAAAGTTCTTGAAGGTGGCATTATGGCCTGGCCATATAAACGGGAAAAGTAATTATAGCAAGACATCATAAACCAATATAATGAAAAAAATGGTCCGAAAGGAGAATGACAATCCTACAAACAGTAACATTCAATTTAACATGTTATTATAACTGTTCAACAAATCGAAAGCTTACTGTGGTCGCAAAATAAACATCACGGTAACGTTCCAAGTTTGGAGAAAATAATTGGGTAACTTTTTGAGTTAATTGCATGAGGAGCTTTTTTCATGAAAAGTATTGCAATCATAAGCAAAAATGTAAGACCAATTAAAATGATTCCAAAATAAGAATAAACTGTGCTGAAAAAAATTACATTTGCTCCACAAATACTCGATGTAATACCAAAAACAATCATAATCATCACATCCATAAAAAGAAGGGAAGGAAGGACGAGGAGTAATTTTAAAAAATTTTGTTTCATGCTGGAAGAGTATTAGTGCATTTAATTTAAAACATTTAAAAACTGCATCAAAAATACACAAAATAATAATAATAAACAAATGCTCATAATAAATTTAACGAACAATTGATCATTAAAAATGTCAAGACCAAAACGAATACGAAAAATGAACAATCCCCCACATTTCAAGGGATTCATTCCTATCGGGTTAACAGAGGAGAACCATCCGGTGGTTATCAATTTTGAAGAGTACGAAGCAATTCGATTGAGTGATTTTGAGCTAAACGGTCAGGTTGAAGCTTCCAAAATAATGGGAATTTCGCGTCCTACCTACACACGAATCTATGAGAGTGCAAGGCGCAAAGTTGCTGAAGCATTTATTCTGGGCAAAACAATCATTTTTGAAGGAGGCAAGGTATATTTTGACAGCGAATGGTACTCCTGTAATCGTTGTGGCTGTTGGTTCAACCACACTGAAAAAGAGCAATCAATTTTAAATTGTTCATTATGTGGTTCGACAGAAATTGAACAATTTAGTGGAAATTCTATATATGAATCACCCGAATACATTTGCATTTGCCCTAAATGCGGTAATGAAAAAATTCATTTGCCAGGGATGCCATGTAAAAATGAAACCTGTTCAACCTGTGGTTCCCAGATGATACAAAAAATTGAAGATCAGGAACAACAAATGAAAAGCAAAAAATGTAATAAATGAAAGTTTAAAAATGAAAGTTGCAATCACATCAACAGGAAATAGTCTGGAATCAAAATTGGACAGCCATTTTGGCCGTTGTTTGTATTTTGTCGTTTATGATACAGAAAGTCATGCCATTGAGCTGATTCCTAACCCATACAAAGAAAATATCGAAGGGGCTGGTCTGGCATCTGCTCAATTAATTGCATCAAGAGGAGCTGAAAAAGTTGTTTCCGGTGAATTTGGAACCAAAGTAAAATCCCTTTTCGATAGTCTCAAGATTAAGCTGATTATTTTAAAAGACCCTGATAAGACGATAAATTCAATTATCGAATTAATAAATCGCAAATGACAATATCGGTCAGATAAGTATAGTTGTTTATAATGGGGTGTTGACCAATATTGTTGTATATAATCTTATAGGTTGTGAATAAAGCAGTTGTAAAATCTTTAATGGAGAACTTCTGAAGAACAGAATAATATATGTAGATGAAATCACAGAAATAGCTGAAAATTTATTCATTGTGCCTGAAATTGAGATTTTCAATTCCTTTGATACACATTTGCAATATTCATTTAGCTAGTTATTATTCTCTCAATAGAGTTTCTTTCCTTGCAAGATAGCGTGTTTATCTCAAATAGCGCATGTTCAATTTTTGTTTTGAAAGCCCAACAAGTCATTTGACGCAACGAAAGCCTTCTTGCAAATTCATAAGATGAAATATCTTCCCTTCCCTTGCAGGTATTATAGGCAATATAAAACGCTTTGCTGATCGGAAACTTAACCCCGTGAAAAATTGTCCCATTTGTGGCAGTTTCTTTGGCCTTACATTTGGTACATCGAAGGGAGAACGGCTCACTTCCACTGCAGGAATTGGTGTTCCCACATTTCTTACACACAAAACCTTTATCCCATTTTATCCCAGACAAGAACTCAAGACATTTTTCATCGCTCCTAAACATTTCGTCAAGTTTCTCATTACCAATGCTATGATTGAATATTTGGTCCATAATTCAGATAATTATCTGCAAATATAAAATAATTAGTGCTATTAATGTGATTTAAGTGCTACTAAAGCGATTTATTTGAAATTCTTTTTGTAGTTTTGCAATCGAAACATTTTAAAATATATACAATGGAAAACAATTGTGAAGTTAAATCGACCCCTGCATCGGCCAAAGAGTTTTTCAAATCCGGGAATTTTTGGAAACCCTTCCTGGGTGTTACACTTGGTGGCCTTGCGGGATTTTTGTATTACTATTTTGTAGGTTGTTCGTCAGGGAGTTGTGCAATTACAAGCAGCCCATATATGAGCACAATTTATGGTGGGCTTATGGGTTTGTTCGTCGTGAAAAGTCCTTGCAGCAGGGGAAGGTGCTAAAAAAAGTGATGGTGATTAGGTGGACAAATAGGTGCAAAAAACCCATATTAGATTGCAGTTGGTACGAATAATTATAAATATAAATCTTAATTTTACGAATATGAAAAAGCTGATTATTTCAATTGCCCTTGGTTTTACATTTCTGATGAGCAATTGCAATGCCGGGAATCCGGTAAAAACCGTTGGCAACCCAAATACCCCAAAGTCGGGCAGTGTAATTTACATGACTAATGAGGTTTTTAAGCAGAAGGTTTTTAATTATGAAAAGAACAAAGAGTGGAAGTATGAAGGAAATGTCCCAGCAATTATTGACTTTTACGCTTCATGGTGCGGCCCATGCCGGATGTTGTCGCCGAGGGTCGAAGAAATAGCCAAAGAATACGCCGGGAAAATTGTAGTTTACAAAGTTGATACCGATGCAGAACAAGCACTTGCCCAAAGCATGGGTATTTCAAGTTTGCCAACATTGTTGTTTATACCGGTCAAAGGCAAACCCAGGGCTTCTATGGGACTTGTGCCGAAAGAGACACTCGTAAAAGCAATCAATGAGATTTTATTGGTTAAATAAACCCCAAATAAATGTATTTCTCAAAACACAATATATTCTCAAAAATTAAAGACTCGGATGATTTCTTTATTGTCAACCTCCTCACAGGCAATGCAGATATCCTGACCCCCGATTATGCCGATAAAATCCTGAAAGTCAAAAACAACGAAGAAATGATTGACGATCAGTTTATTGGCGAGTTAAAGGAAAAAGGTTATTTGGCAGATGAAAAAGAGGAAGGCAAACTTTACAAGAGTAAATACCTCGATTTTCTGGATAACCGCGATGACGATGAGATCCAACTGTTCTTTGTCCCCAATTATAGCTGCAATTTTGCATGTTCGTATTGTTATCAGGACGAGTATGCCCCTACAAAAGGGCTGTTGAGCAACGAAATCATCGATTCATTTTTTGATTATGTCGAAAAGGAATTTGCCGGAAAACGAAAATACATCACCATTTTTGGGGGCGAACCTTTGTTGAATTCCCCCCGGCAAAAGGAACTGGTCGATTATTTCATCTCAAAGGCAAATGCCGCTCAACTTGATGTTTGCATTGTCACAAATGGCTATACATTGGTCGAGTATATGGATAGTTTAAAACATGGGAATATGCGTGAAGTCCAGATCACCCTGGATGGGACCGCCAAATTCCATGACTCCCGTCGTTTTCTAAAGGGAGGGTCCGGCACCTTTGACCGGATTGTCGAAGGGGTCGATGCGTGCATCGCCAATCAGATTACAGTCAACCTGAGAATGGTAATCGACAAAGAGAACATTGATAACCTTCCTGAACTGGCCCAATTTGCAATTGACAAAGGGTGGACATCAAGTGCCTATTTTAAAACCCAAATAGGCCGGAATTATGAACTGCACCATTGTCAATCATCAGGGGATAAGCTTTTTAGCCGAATCTCATTGTTTGAGAAAATTTATGACCTGACAAAACGATATCCCCATATCCTTGAATTTTACAAACCTGCCTATTCCATTTCGAAGTTTCTTTCAGAAAATGGAAGTTTGCCCGATCCATTGTTTGACGCCTGTCCGGCGTGTAAAACAGAATGGGGCCTTTGATTATACCGGACATATTTACTCCTGTACAGCAACAGTCGGTAAAGATGACGAGGCACTTGGAACGTTTTACCCTGAAAAAAACCAACTTAAAGAACTCATTAATGTCTGGGAATCAAGGGATGTCGTATCGATCCCTGAATGTAAGGAATGTGGCGTACAGCTGGCTTGCGGCGGCGGCTGCGGATCAGTGGCCAAAAACAAAAGTGGAACAGTATGTTCAACCGACTGCAGGCCAATAAAAGAATTATTGGAATTAGGATTTGGAGCATATTTTAATGAAAATTAAAAATATATATTGTAAATTGCAGAATATTTAATATCAATCATATGAAAGAAATAATCGCGTCCGAATTTGAAAACGAAGTATTAAAAAGTGGAAAAGTTGTCCTCGATTTTTATTCATCTGAATGTCCTCCCTGCGAGGCATTGGCACCAAAATTTGAATCATTGGCCGGGTTATATGGCAATGACATTAAATTTGTAAAGATTTTCAGGCAGAAGAACAAAGAACTTGCCGACAAATTGGAAGTTCGGTCTTCTCCTACACTTTTGTTCTTTGAAGATGGCAAGGAGGTTTCCGACCGGTTGTCAGGTGGGATCAAAAGGAGCGATATTATTGCCAATCTGAATACATTGCTATCAAAGGATCAGATTTCAGAAATTAACAATAAAATCACCCCAACTGTTACCGAATATGATGTGATGATTTTAGGTGCTGGTCCCGGAGGGTTGACAGCAGGCCTCTACCTTTGTCAGGCAAAAATAAATACTGTACTGATCGACATTGCTTTACCAGGTGGGAACGTTGCCACAACCCACGAAGTCTCCAACTATCCAGGGTTTATCGAACCTCAGAAAGGTTATATGCTGTCGCACAACATGTCGGAGCAGACCAAGCTTTGCGGCACTGCCTACAAAGTTGCGGTTGATGTCTCAATGGTTGACCTTGTGAAGAAGGAAGTAATCCTGGATGAATATGAAACCATCAAGGCAAAAAAGATCATTATCGCTACAGGAACGTCACCCAACCTTATTGGAGTGCCCGGTGAAAAAGAGTTGAAAGGAAAAGGGATATCCTATTGCGCGACTTGCGATGCAAAATACTATGGTGATAAAGAGGTGGTTGTGATCGGTGGTGGTAATTCTGCAGTCGAGGAAGCCGATTTTATTGCGAAGTTTGCAAGCAAAATAACCATGGTCCACCAGTTTGATACGTTTACTTCC
>CAIYPA010000259.1 GCA_903927965.1 uncultured Bacteroidia bacterium
CAGTTTATACGTTCGGGAAGGGTTGCAATTACCCGATCACCGATCGAAAAATTATCGGTTTTCCTTCGGGAACGCGACGCACTTCTTGAAAATCTGGAAGAAAAAAGAAAAAACAAATAATATAAATAATTAAATAGTAACAAGTTATGGATAATCGCGTATATATTTTCGATACAACATTGCGGGATGGAGAACAGGTTCCTGGTTGCCAGTTGAATACAATTGAAAAAATCGAGGTTGCGAAAGTGCTTGAGCAATTGGGCGTTGATGTTATCGAAGCAGGTTTTCCCATTTCAAGTCCGGGTGACTTCAAGTCAGTGGTCGAAATCTCCAAAGCTGTGACATGGCCTACCATTTGCGCGCTTACCCGTGCAGTTGAGAAGGACATTGACGTTGCTGCCGAATCGTTGAAATATGCCAAACGTGGCCGTATCCACACAGGGATCGGAACATCGCCCTATCATATCCAGTTTAAGCTCAATTCTAATCCTGATGAGATCCTGGCCCGGGCAGTTGCTGCGGTAAAATATGCAAAGAAATATGTCGAGGATGTAGAATTTTATGCCGAAGATGCCGGCCGGTCCGACAATGTTTACCTTGCAAGGGTCATTGAAGCAGTGATCAAAGCAGGAGCTACGGTTGTAAATATCCCTGACACAACGGGTTACTGTTTGCCTTCTGATTTTGGCGCAAAAATCAAGTTCCTGATAGATAATGTTCCCAATATCGATAAGGCGATCATTTCGACGCATTGCCATAACGACCTGGGAATGGCCACCGCAAATACCATCGCTGGTGTGATGAACGGTGCCCGTCAGGTTGAGGTGACCATCAACGGAATTGGTGAACGCGCCGGAAATACGGCTTTGGAAGAAGTCGTGATGATTTTGCGTTCGCACAAGGAACTTGATTTTCACACCAATATCAATTCTAAAAATATCTACAAGACAAGCAGGTTGATTTCAAGTTTGATGAACATGCCGGTCCAGCCGAACAAAGCGATTGTGGGAAGGAATGCGTTCTCCCATTCAAGCGGAATCCATCAGGATGGCGTGTTGAAAAACCGTGAAAACTACGAAATCATTGATCCGGTCGAAGTTGGGATCAGCGAATCTTCAATCGTTTTAACTGCAAGGAGTGGACGTGCGGCTTTGAAGCACCGCCTTGAATTGTTGGGTATTGTTCTTGAGAAAGATAAACTCGATGAGGTTTATGAAGAATTCCTCTTGTTAGCCGATAAGAAAAAAGACATCAAGGAAGATGACCTTCTTGTATTGGTAGGCGAAAGGGGAATGGGCGAGCGCCGCATCAAACTCGATTTCTTACAGGTCGTTACAGGTAAGAACCTTGTGCCGATGGCCACAATCCGATTGGATATTGCAGGTGAGAAATTCTCGGCCACCGAGTCGGGTAATGGCCCTGTTGATGCTGCCATCAAAGCGGTCAAGAGCATCATCCACCGCAAGGTGACCCTTCAGGAATTCCTGATCCAGGCCATCAACAAGGGGAGCGATGAC
>CAIYPA010000260.1 GCA_903927965.1 uncultured Bacteroidia bacterium
AACCCATGCCGTTCCATCGGAAAATAGCGAAACTAAATATAGGGTAGCCGGAACATTATTTGTAGTCCCGCCGACGAACAGCAGCCTCGCTATATTCTGTTTTTTAATAACTTACAAAATTTAAAATGCAACTTGGGTTAATACTTTTATGGTGGCCTTTCATCTCCGTCTGAAAGGGTTTTGCATCTTTTCCGTTCCTTCAACCACTGACGGATGTGGTTGCCAACTCCTAACCCAGGGTGCCTCGGTCCAAGTATCTTTTGTGCTTTGACGGAGCTTTGTTTCCGGACTGCTTACCCTGGGTTATTAATATGCAGCACGTTCAGGTGGAGATGGTAGATCGATTTTGAATACGACTCTGGAACCTAGCCTAAAATCGCAATCCCATGATTGGGGGCGATCGGGTCCCTTGATTTCCAATCGAGGAAAAATAATGCGATTGGAAATCACATGACCCACAGGCTATTTCCAAAATATTTGCGCATTGCAGCAGCAACCGTTAAACCCTAAAATACCTTTAAATGTTTCGATACCTGCTCAGCTTGAACCAATTCCAATGGCAACGCATTGGGAAAATAAATAAAATTGCTGATTTCAACACAAAGTTTTAAAAGTTGAATGAAGAACCCAAACATCATAACAGCTCTTACTCACTCAGGACCTGTCATTGCGCGGAGTGCGGCACAAATAAATTTTGAATGATAATCTTCTGCATGACAACTTGTTCCTGCCTGCCCCGATTTTCGTGGATCCTTCGGAAAAGCAATCTCAAACTAAGAAGCACTTTTCCACCAAACAATGTTCTCTGGACTGTGCTTCAAACATGGGATTGCTTCATTAAGCATTTCTTAACCTACTAACCATTTAGTATAGAGTCGCTTAATTTGCAATGACAGTATAAGTAGGAAGATCTTCAAAATTTGGAATACACCCCAAAGTTTTAAAAGTTGCAAAATGATTCTGGCAATATTTTCCCAATGCTCACCCCCTAAAACCCCACCGTTACCCCGGCCAAAATCCTTAAACCTTGCGAAGCATAGCCCAACCATTGTTCATTGGGGCGGTTCAGGAGGTTGTCGATGCGGCCAAAGAGCTTGATCTTGCCGGTCAGTTCGTAAGCAGCACCCATGTTCAACGAGATCGTTGGATCCATGGAGAATTTTGTCAAAGCATTTGGATTAATAGAGGATAAAATGCTCATGTAGTTGACCGCCGCCTGCCGTTTACCGATTACCGTCAAATCGGCAAACCCTGTGAGCCTTTCGATGATCCTGAACGAGGAAGAGGCCATGAGGTCAAAATCGGGCATCTGGGGCGCAAATGTAAGATTGTCGAGCTTGTAATTGTAGTAATTGCCCTTCAAAACAAAGGAAAGGTCTTTTCCCGAGATGTACGAAAATTCGGTAGCCAGGTTGAAGATGGAACCATTGTCGTAAACCGGTTGGAAATTATTGTAGTAAACGACCTGCGAAGGAAATGAACTTGACAGAAAATCATCGGAACTGTCCATCCTGTAAAAATAGAGGTTCTTCGCTTTGTTGTACTTCAACCCAATGTTCCAGGAGAGCTCGCGCGAAATTTTTCCTTTTAATCCTCCCGATGCAACATACACATAATCAGTATTCAATACATTGTGCTTAGGGTCAGCCCAGTGATTTTCACCAGCAATGACGCCATAGTTGTTGTTCTTAAAATCCCCTGTCAAACCGGCATATACGGTCAACAGGCTTTCGACAGGGGCATAGTTGAACTCAAGATCGGGATACATCCGGGTCATGTTCCCACCGTCATTCGTGGAAACAGCCACGAATTTGATCCCTCCACGTGCCGACCATTTATCGCCGCCTACTCGGACAGAAGGTGCTACCCTTAACCAACTTTGTTTCTTTGATCCAGCCAATCCGCTATTGTTCAAGGTTATACCATCGGTCGACAAATTGTCGAAAGAGAGTTTCAGGATCGCATTGACACTTCCTAGGTTGTAATCAAACGTTCCAAAAGCACCCGCACCGGTCTCTTTCTGTCCCGTTAAGGCATCAAAAAACCCAAGTTTTAACCCGCCATCGAACTTTAGATTGCTCTCAATGGCCTCACTACTTTTAAGCGCGACAACAAGATCACCGTTCTGGTAGGCTTGTTTTTGCCCATATTTGATCATCGTTACATTTCCAGGGATAGCGACAGGATAGCCATAATAGCGCATGGCATCGCGGTTATACGATAGATTCACCGACAGGACCGTGTTCCCGATGTTCAAGCCACCAAAAGCCTCTCCGCTGTTTTCACTGAACGGAGCATCGACATGATCGCCTCCCCTCAGTTTGATTTGTCCACTGGAGGAGAGGCGCCTGAGATGAAGGCCAAAAGTTGCAACATCAGATTTCGGCAGGTTGAGGAACAATTCACCATAAGGGGTATTGTACGATCCGATTCCCAATTTCAGCAAACCCAACCCCAAC
>CAIYPA010000261.1 GCA_903927965.1 uncultured Bacteroidia bacterium
AAATGCTGATTTTCCGATCAATTCATCGGGTTGCCAGCCAAATAGTCTTTCAATATTTGAACTTTTATAACGATTTATGCCATCTGTCCCAATGATGGCGATCACATCCGATATATTTGCCAGCATTGAACGTTGTCTGGCCTCATTCACACTTACTGACATTTACACTTAATTCGTTTGGTGAGTAAATATATTTTTTTATCATCATTTTAAAAGTGCAGGATTGATTTGAATACCATCCATTACCGGCATTCTCACATCCATCAGAATCAAATCGTATTTGTTTTTAAGGCCTGTTAAAAATTGCTCCATGGTTTGTTGCATTTTTTATCTTAACCATTGCCCTTATCTTGGCAGTAAGTTCAATCTCATCAATTGGTTTGGAGAGGAATGCTTCAGCCCCCACTTCAAGTGCCTTATCCGGTTTTGCCGGATATCAATTGTGGAAGTCAGAAAAATGACTGTAATATCAGAGACACGGTCATCATGTTTCAATATCCGGCAAACATCAAACCCATCCAGATCAGGCATTACAATATCCAACAGGATCACATCCGGATCGTTGGCTATTGCAAGTTCGATCCCTGATGTTCCATCCAATGCTGAAATAAAAACGGAACCGGGGAAAGTTTCATTAATGATCCTCCCTAAACAATTCAGGTTGTTGTCGATGTCATCTATTGCAAGGATTTTGATCATTATGCCCGTGATTGAAAAAAACCTATATTCTATTCAAATTACATCAGACTACCTAAGGGGCCAAGGTTAATGTTCAGGTCATCGTCTGACAAATTGAAGATTTGTTTTAATTCCACCATCTTCATTTCCAACTTCATGAGTGTTTCTCCCAGCCTTTCAATTTCCTCGTCAGACAATGAACCACCTTCGACCCTCCTTATTGCTTGTTTTTCAACAAGCTTACGGATAAGCTCAATCAGTGTAAGTACCAATTGGGCCAATCCATGATCCGCATTATCGGGGGTGGCATTGATCCTTGAAGCGGCTACATTTTCAATCGTTTCGATTGACTCTTTGAATTCTTCGATTGGAACAGAATTCAGAAGGATTTTATTTTCGCTCATTTATTTTCTTTTTTAAAAACTTTGATCGATTTCCACAAAACTATAAGGAGGCCACGGACCGGTCAGGAGAAAGTGCAAATCGTCGTGCTGTTGTTTTAAAGATTCAATTGCATGAACAAATTCATCTTTTTTATCTTTTTCAACCAAAAAAACGCCATCGAGGATAAGGCTATTTGAAACCATCTTTTTAAATTTACATGCTGGGTTAATTTGTGCCAGATATACGCAGATCTCCCCAATCAACTTTTCGACATGTCTCAACAAAGCATCTTCCAACTTGTGCTTTTTGATTTTTTCAAGCAGATAGTTGGTATGCACGGTACTTTTTGAAAAATAGGTATCTGCTTTAACTTCTTCGTTTTCTGCTTCCTCCCTGATCTTTTTACTCCCTTTTTCATAGTCCCAGATCACTTTCAGGCCAAATTCGTCTTTGTCCCAAACTTCGAGGAGATTGTTGTAGAACGGATCATAGTGATCGGCCAATAATTTGAGGATATCTTCATCTGATTTCAGGAAAGTGCCAAACCTAACAGGCAGAAGGGTTAGGTTTTGTGACAGTTGTTCAATTACCCTGGCAAAATCAATCGCCATTTCTTTATCGACTACAAATTTTGAGGCTGAAAAATCGCTTACGGCAACCGATATCTCTTTAAACGAAAGGGCATACAAGGATGAACCTGATATGCCCCAAATACCTTTCACTAGGTCAGTCAACTCTTCCTTAGAGCAATTGTTGCCCATTATGGCGTAAATAATCTTGTCCACGGCATTGCTATTTTTTGGGGTGATTTGGTTTTACAACGCTGAGATGCCGTTGCTGCATCGTTTCAACCGAAGTCAAAATCAACTTTAACCCTAAATAAACCAGGTCGATATCAGCAACCGAGATCACGATGTCACCGGTTATCACGACCCCTTTGTTCAACACCCTATCTAATATTTCAAGAATGGTGATGTCTTTCGATTGATCGATTACATTTTCTGACATTACTTCTCTTTAATTGATATGAAACTAAATGGAGGCCATGGTCCTGCTGCCTCAATATCGAAGCCAACCTCCTTATATTTTTCCTGTGAGTGATCAATGATGGTGAGAAATTCTCCAACCTTTTCCACCGGAACAAAAAATGAGGCATTTAGGATCATGTCGTCTGTCCGTTCGGTAACCTCGCGCGGAAGTAAGTTGTTGATACGGGTGGTCGCACTTAAAACAGCAAGCTGGTCGTAGCAACTCTGCCCATAATGGCCAATCGCAGCCTGAACCTCCTTCTCAACCAGATCAACCTTCTTGCGCTTTAAGATAAAGGCTTTACCTGGCATGCTCCTCAAAATTTCCTCTTCAAGGTTGCGTACCTCAGGGCTAATTTCCCCAATTTGCGAATTTAATTTGGTCCTGTCGCAATAAATTTTCACTGACCATTCTTCTTTCCCTTTTAAATGCTGAAGGTTATCGTTTAAAGAAACAAAATAGTCGCTAACGAAATTGCCCAAACGCTCCTCGGAAATAAAAATAGTCCCGAATTTGAATGGGATCACAGTACTACTTTTCATGACCTCGACGATGATCCGGATATGGTCCCTTGCATGTATTTCGATCCATGCAAGATCAGCAAAGTTTTTTTTGAGGTTTTCTTCCGAAAATTCGTCATGCGAAACGTATTTCACAATAGCGTATAAATCGTCAAATTTCAGGTATTCCAAGTTTTCTTTGCCCGGAACTTCCTGAAGTTGGGGTTCGCGATCGCAAATGCAATAGATATACAATAAATCAGCTCCCATTCGATCTGTCAATAAGTGTTTTATCTGACTTTCTATTGTGAATATTCGGTCATCCGTTCAAAAGCCACAACTTCCAACTGATCATCAATTTTGACTGAATAATAGACCCTCGCATGCTTTGGAGGTAAATTCATCGCTTTCAGGAACGAATCGTCCTCATAGACCTCTGAGACCGACTCCCATGCATCGCCCACCTTATCAAGCTTGATCACCGTTATTTCGTGAGGATGTATGTTATCCTTCAGAAAGTTAATGACAGCAGTCCTAACATCAATTATTTTGCTCATGACAATTTTTTAAAAATTATTGGAATAATCTGATTATTTAATCGTGTTGTTTTGATTTTGCGGCTAAAATCTTTTTCATATTGTGCCCACACGACGGACAAAATTTGTTCTCGAACATAAAACGCCAAGTTTCGCCACATTGAGGACATACAACGTTCAGCGAATAACCACATTCATTACAGAATTTCTCGTTCCCTGCAGTTGTCTTTCCGCAACCGGGACATTTAAATGTATTCATAGTGATTTATTTTTGGTTGTTTTCTTTGTTTACTCTGATTCTTTCGATCATCTCTAGCAATTCTTCTTCCTGCCTGTCATATTCTTCAACAGTGATTTCATCCATCTCAAATTTCAATTGTAACGCCATAAGGCGTTCCTTGATGCGGCCTTCGTCAGAAATTTCCTTTTGGATTAGTTCATCAATCTTTTCTGCAACGAAGATGATCCCTTTAAATGGGGCGAGTACAATGTCGTCGAGTAGAAACATATTATCCCTCCTGCGTATTAATAACGAGATTTACAAAATTATAAGGTGGTAAGCTGCCTACATATTTGAATGTTAACAAGTTGCCATACTGCTCATCGAATGCAAGGATCGCTTTGTCAAATTCTGCCTCATTTTCGTCTTTGATCAGAAAAGCTGCATTCAGGATCATTCTTTCGCCATATTTATCGTTAATTTTTACCTCTTCTGAAAGTGGGGTCAGCAAACTAATGATATTGTCGCTAAACTTTGAATTTTCTTTGACCAAAGCCTTTTCTACCATCTCGCCAATTTTCATGAGTTGGTAGTGTGCCTTGTCGGGATCAAGCTTTGCCAACTTCTCTTTTAACAAACGGATATCGTCGTATTTCTCCAGTATATATTTGAAAATAGGTTCCTCAACAGCCATTACTTTTAAACCCAGCTCTTTTTTTCCTGACATCTTGGTCAGTAATTCGGAAAACTTATCGTATTCCTTTTCGAGGATCGAAAGGATTTTGGATTCATCATATGATCCTGATATAGTCGAAAACCTGATCGGAAGGATTGAGAAGCTTTTCATTACGGCCTCCAAAACCAACTGATGAGCGGTCAGGTTCACCCTTCTGGCTTCGTATCTCATGGATCCCGATTGACTGACCACCATGCAAATATCTTTATAGTTGATGGTATAAACCTTGTCTGTACGGTTTCCGATACCAATTGGCCCAAAATCAACCGGTCCGGTATTTCTGATTATGCAATACAAATAGATACCTTCCTTATCCTTTACTGGTTCCATGTTTAATCTTTTTCAAATTCGTTTTTAAACCTTAATATTAAGCACTTCGCGATCAATTCACATTGCCCCATGCTCCAAGCCCTATGCCCCATGCTACTATACCTCCCACCTTTCAGGGAAGATTTTCAGGTCGATAAAATTGAAGATCGGCAAGGGGCTTGTATAGGTAAAATCGACCCTGTCCTTGTATTTTTCGCCAAGGTCGGTCATGATGTTATCGATCTCCTTTTCCCTTCCACTGTTGATCAGGAACGCTGTATTAAAGAACATGGCCTCTCCGTGTGTCTTGTTTTCTTTGTGATCAAATATAGCTTTTTTAAATTCAACCAGCATCTGATCGGCTTCTTTTTCTTTTTTCTCTTTCAAAGCTTTTTCGACCATTTTACCAGCTTCGGCCATCTTTTCTTTTTGATGGACAGGGTCGTGGTCTTTCTTGATCTCTTGCTTAATTTTTTTAAAGGCAACATTCTCCTCATTGATCTCCTTGTAAATCATCTCCATGTTTTTCCAGGTGCACTTGACGTTTACCTCCACCTTATTTTCGAACATACGGAGCAATTCTGTGAATTCCCGGTACCTTCTGTTGAGCAGGTTCCGTATTTCATCAGGAGTAGCTGCAATAATGCCAAACCGAAGCGGAAGAATGCTGTCGAATTCTTTCATTACCTCTTCGATCACTTTCTGATGAGCCAGGATATTTTCCGGGTTTACCACAAATTTGTTTAGTGGATGATCGCTAACTACCATACATAAACCTTCATATCCAATGGTTGTTACGAGATCACCGCGTCCGCCAACCCCTATGGGGCCAAAATTGCAATCATAGGCTGACGAAATGATGCAATAAATGTACTTACCGTCGCGTTGCATATTATTCCTTTAATTTAAGAAAAGATGGATTATCAGTCACTTTATCAATAGTAAGGGAAAACTGTTCTTCCCTTGATGCAGGTTTTACACATTGCATATAATCGAGCATAACCTGATATGCTTTGTTGATCCTGTTAAATTTTTGCGAACCGTCATCACTCGAATTCGTATCGGGGTGAAATTGTTTGGCATTATCGAGGTAAGCCTGCTTAATCTGCTTTTCCGATGTCGTATCTGCCAATCCAAGTTCCTTTCTTGCAGCTTCTATATCATCAAAATACAATTCCTTAACTTCGATTGTATAAAAACTATAGCAGGGCAGAGGGCCAACCATTTTAAAATTCAATTCACCATTTAAACTTTCATCCAGTTGGTCAAGCGTCTTTTCGAGCAACCCAGCCTGTAGATGGTTAAGTAATAGTGCAGTATTTGTAACCATTTGATCATTAAGGATCTGATGTTGCTTTATGCTGGTACAGAACGTATTAAAAGCTGCCGTTATCAAACCTGCTGCCTGGGTATTCTTTTCATCAACAAGACTTTTGACCAGAAGGCCCATCGACATTTGGTCGGTCTGGGTGATTGCATTTCCGCTGTTTTCCAGTTTTTCTTTAAGCCCTAAAACCGTTGATGAGGATGCCACCTGGGTGATGATCTTACCAAAATCGGCCCAGGTAGTCACGATATCATATTCCACAAGGTTGGAAACTTTTTGTAATGTGTCGATAATCAGATCGAAACCCTTTTCGAGTATTTTAATGACATCGGTTTTATTTTGGGCAAAAGTACCAAGTCGCAATGGAATAATTGTAGAGAAGCCCATGTTCATGATCCTTTCAATTGTCGTCTGATGGTCAACCAACAATTTAGCCAATGCTTCTGTACCCAATTGCCTGTAATCAATGATCTCATTTTTTGAAACGATAGCCGAGATTTTTTGGAATGGAATGTTAAAGACACCGATATCGCTCAATTTCCTGAATTGCTCAGCTTCATAATGGTTTGGTACGATTCCATAAATGTAGAAACCCTGTAAATGTAATCCGATATCCATTTCTATTTTTTTATCGAGTTTTGCTTTTTGACAAGTTGTATAACCTCATCAAAGTGTTTTTCTTTGATTAAAATCTTAAGTTCCGAATCCTCTTCCAGTCCTTTCAAATCCTCGATTATTTCGCGTATTGCAATCATCGAAGCTTTCCTGCAAATAAATTCAATATCAGCACCAACCATATCTTCTGTATCCCTGGCTAATTTTTTGAGACTGACACTCTCTTCGAGTTTTTTGTTCCCGGTATGTATTTCAAAAATTTGTTCCCTTGTTTTTTCATCAGGTGCCGGTAGTTCGAACATCAGGTCAAACCTTCCGCTTCTCAGCAATGCAGGATCAATCAGATCAATACGGTTGGTTGCCGCTAAAACGACCACACCTTTTAGATCTTCAATGCCATCCATTTCCGTCAAAAACTGGCTGATCACCCTGTCGGTAACATTCGATCCGGAACTATCGCTTGTCCGGCGTGGAACAAGGCTATCGATTTCGTCGAGAAAAAGGATCGTAGGTGCTGCTTGTTTTGCTTTTTTAAACAATTCCCTGACCCCTTTTTCAGATTCGCCAATGTACTTGCTCATGATCTGAGGGCCTTTTACTGAAATGAAATTCACACCGCTTTCGCTGGCAACAGCTTTGGCGAGGTAAGTTTTACCAGTTCCTGGCCGACCATACAATATAATCCCCTTTGGAGGATTGGTGTTGGCTTTGCGAAATAAACCGGCATATTTCAACGGCCATTCCACTGCCTCCTTTAAAGCATCTTTAATTTCGGTAAGACCGCCTACATCGTTCCATTTTACATCGGGAACCTCTACAAATACTTCACGGATTGCCGAGGGTTCTACCTCTTTCATCGCATCCAGAAAATTATCCATGGACACCTCAAGGTTCATCAGCAATTCATAGGGTATTTCAGCCAGTTCGTAGTCGATCATCGGCAATATCTTCCGAAGTGCAGTCATGGCAGCTTCGCGCCCCAATGCTTCCAGGTCGGCCCCTACGAAACCATGGGTAATTGCAGCTAGCTTTTCAAGGCTCACATCCGAAGCGAGTGGCATGCCACGGGTGTGAATTTCGAGGATCTCCTCTCTCCCTTTTTTATCAGGGATCGAAACAGAGAGTTCACGGTCAAACCTTCCAGGTCTGCGCAAAGCCGGATCGATTGTATTGGGGATATTTGTGGCTCCGATGACTATCACTTTTCCCCTTGACTCAAGACCATCCATTAACGACAATAGCTGAGCAACCACACGTTTTTCAACCTGTTTCTCTCCACCCAGGTCTTCCCGTTTGGGAGCAATAGCATCTATTTCATCGATGAAAATAATGGCAGGGGCATGGGTTTGGGCTTCGACAAATACTTTTCGCAACCGCTCTTCACTTTCTCCATAGAACTTGCCCATGATTTCAGGACCTGAAATATGGATGAAATATGCATCTGTCTCATTTGCTACTGCCCTAACTATCAATGTTTTGCCTGTTCCAGGGGGGCCATAAAGAAAAACTCCCTTTGGCGGATCGATTCCCAATCTCTCAAATACCTCAGGGTATTTTAATGGCAACTCAATCATTTCACGGATCCGTTGAACCTGATTGCCCAGTCCTCCAATATCTTCATAAGATACTTTCGACGACTTTTTTTCACCCTGTTTCGGGAGGTTCAGGTCAATTTTCGTATTTGAGTTGATCAAGACCACACCGGAGGGATTAGTGTCCACCACTATATAATCGACAGACCTTGACCCAAATAGATTGGCCCTTACTTTGTCACCTTTTGATACAGGAAGTCCATCGATTAATGAACCAATGTACCTGGCATCATTTCCCTTGTACTGCGCGCCGGAAGTAGAGTCAGGTTGTAATCTTATTTTTAAAGCAGGCTTGCAGCTGGTTGGTACAATTTTCACCTTCTCGTCAATTCCTGCCTGTGCATTTTCCCTTGTGACACCATCAATCTGAAGAATCTGCTTTCCGCGGTCATCGGCATAGCAGGGCATGATCTTAACCGGTGTTTTGCGTTTCCCTTCAACGACAACAACATCACCTGGTTCAAGGCCGATACTCTTCATATCTTTTGGATCCATTCTAGCCAATGCCCTACCAGAATCTTTTCCAAGTGCCTCTTTTACTTTGAGTATTATTGTATTCTGTGATTGTTCCATAATAAGTTAAGGTACCTGACCTTTAATAATTTGATGTTTAAAAAAGAACAGAAATCATTTCGTTTAACCGTTCCAAACCTTTTACTTCACTGGCAAATAACGGGATAATGACCCTGTTTAGATGACTGTAGGTTGAATCGATCTCTGCGAGATATTTTTGTTGTGATAATTTCCGTTTCTGACAAAACGAACAACCATCCGATTCCATGACGTTGTTTATGATTAATTGCTGAACCGAAAGACCTGTGTCACCCAAGCTTGTGATTAACCTGCCAGTCTCCATTACTGCCATGGATTCTGGGATGCAGACAGGAATAAATTCACATTTTTTGCTATTGCGGAACAAACTTTCAATTCTTTTGACTGTCTTTTTAAGATTGAGCAACATCGTATCAGTAGGATCCTGTTTGTATGACCCCGAGAAACTTGTGATCATAAAACGATATTTCCATCTCATTTTAGATGCTACTTTGATCCATTGGTCGAGCATAAGTGGGGACGCAATCAAACGTAATGCATGACCTGATGGAGCCATGTCAACAACAAACTTTTCAAACCGCCCCTCCTCAATTAAATCAATGATTACCTTCAGGCTCATCACCTCATCAATTCCAGGTACCGATAGCTTTAAAATGTCGTCAATATCATCAGGATCAAGGTTTGTAGAAGTCTTGAAAAGGTCTTTCAGCTGTTGTTCATTTTTCTTCTTGAAGTCCGCATAAACTTGTTCAGCAAGGATTTCCGTTGCCCAAAGGTTTTCGACACCTTCAACAACATGTATCCCGTTTCCGATTGGCTGTGACAAACAATCGGAAACGGAATGGGCAGGGTCAGTCGAAATAAGCAGGGTTTTATGCTTTTTTGCCAACTCAATGGCTGTTGCTGTAGCACAACTGGTTTTGCCAACGCCACCTTTACCTCCAAAAAGAATGAGTTTCAGATCAACGCTATTTAAACCCTTAAGTGCCATCTCATTATTTCTTTATTCTAATCTCAAGAATCCCATTGTTGTATTTAATTTTCATGTTCTCCTTTTCGACTTTGGCAGGCAACAGGAGTTCCTTATGATATTTACGGGTTGACCTTGTCGCTGAAATATCAAGGATATCCTCATTCAATTCTATTTTTAAATCACCCTCTTCAATTCCTGGCATTTCAGCAATGATCACAATTTCATCATTTTCATCGAACATATCGGTCATTGGCTCACGTTCCTCTTCAACTTTGGGACCTTCGGCTGTCTTTTTAATGTTCCCGAATGTTTCAACTGTCGGCCTTCCTCCACCACTTGCCGATTTGATTGTGAATCCGTAAACACCTTTCATCCCTTTTTTAAGGTGGTCAAGGTTGATTTCCCCTTCTTTATTGATCCCCCCTTGTTCATTTTGAAGTTTGCCGGCCAGATCAACTAATTTTTCGATCCCTTTAAAAAGACCTCCAAATCCGAGAATGTTAAAATCAGCTTCATTCTCTTCACTGCTTTTTTTCTTTTCCATTTTCGTTAATTAAAATGATATCCCTAATTAAATAAGATAAACCATCAAATTTATTGTATTGTTATTAACAATGCCAAAGCCTTCAATGTCCTGTGAAGATATGGCTTGGCTTTTGAAAGAGTGGTGGTCGCAGCCGAAATGATCAGGATGAACGCGCTCCAGGCCGAAACAACCAAGGCTGAAGTAAATAAAGCAGAAGTTATGAACATTAAAGTGACTAAGTTTAAAACACGTTTCACAAATCAGTAAAAGTCTTTTAATCCTATAAGCATCAAATCCATGGCTCCTGTCTTATGACTATTTTATTGATGCCTCCAATTTTTCCAAACGTTCCATCAGTTTGTCATTTTGCAGCTTCAATTCTGTCTCCTGTGCCTTTGAAGACAAAAAGACATCGTCTTGCCACCAATTGATCCCCATTTCCATTGCCTTATCAACAGAAGCCACCAAAAGACGTATCTTTATGGTAAGCAGGTCAATATCGGCAATTTGAATTTTAATGTCACCCGCAATGACAATGCCTTTGTCGAGTACCCTTTCGAGAATATCCGCGAGATTGGTCGAATTGACGGAATGTGAAATATTTTCGGACATGATATCGTCTTGTATTAATAATTAATTCCAATCGTTTTCCATTCGATCGTTTCCTCGTCCTGATCGGTATTCTGGATTTCTTTTGAACAGTTTGCAACTGTTGGCCCTAAAGTGTCAACATAATATGCATCAATTTCTTTGAGTCTTGCTTCGATCGGCTCAAGCCTAAGGAGCAGTCGTGTTCGTTCACTACGAAGGCGAGTTCGTTCTTTTTCAAGCATATACATTTTCAAAAAATCCGGTCCCTGCTGACTGTTGGTCTCCGAATCCTTTTTTAAGCTTTGCATTGTTTTGATGCTATGGCTACCTTTTAAAGAATTTGTACCTTTCATAATATTTTAATATTTAAATGATCCCTATAGCAAAATTAGTAATATTGTTGGATTAATTCATTAACAATGACGCGAACACGCTCCTGATTGGTTTTTGAACCGATACGGCTGGTCTCTGACGTAAGGATGTCCTGGCAGATTTTTGAAAATAATTCAGGCGATTGTGATGGAGTTGTAGCAAGGGTGCTCATTGTTTTTGCAATCATGATGGACCCCCTAACAGTCGGATCAAATTCTGTTTTCCCTGAATCCCTAAGGCCTCTTACAATCTTAACAATTTTTTCAGCGTCTTCGAACAAAAGTTCCGATTTGGCCATTACGATCTTAAGTTCAGTCTCATAATCAAAATGATCGACGTCAATAGTGATCATCCTGTCACGAAGTGCATCCTGTGTCCTGTTCACACCGGCATATTCCTCAGGATTCGATGTAAAGATTGCACAAAAATCGGGGTGTGCCTTGATATAAGTTTCTTCACCTTTGGTCGATTGGGTCGTCATCATACGTTCTTGAAGGATTGGAAGAAGGATATTGTTGGCTTCCGGGCGTGAGCGTGTAAACTCATCGTAAATAAGGGTAAAACCATTTTTCACAGCTAAGGTCAGGCGGTTGCTCGACCATTGTTTGGACATATCCTCTTCATATTTGTGTACCGAATGGATAAATTTGTCGTCCAGTTTTCTGATCCTGTAACCATTTTCACCACCAACAAGATCG
This sequence comes from uncultured Bacteroidia bacterium, assembly GCA_903927965.1. Classification (GTDB taxonomy): domain Bacteria; phylum Bacteroidota; class Bacteroidia; order Bacteroidales; family Prolixibacteraceae; genus JAAFHB01. Next base: position 11,639 of record CAIYPA010000261.1, read on the forward strand.
GATGTTTTAAATTCGGCATCACCGTGTATCATCACAACAGGCCTTCCAAGTTTGGTTGCAAGATGCAGCGCTATTGTAGTTTTTCCTGTTCCGGAAGGACCCCTGAAGTGTACAGGAAAACCAGCTTTGATATAAGTTCTTGCTCTGTTGGTAATATCTGCAATATATTCTGTTTCAACAAAACCAGGTAATGGCGAAGGGGCCAAAACTGCATTACGTTCGTTATTCATTGTCTTTTTCGATTTTAAATTTGCTTATTTTTATTTAAAGCAAAAGGGTGAATTTATTAATACTGCAGGGATAAAGACAATTTTTTTCGTTGTCTTTATCCCCCAGCTACTACCTAAAGCTTCAGCCTTTGAGCTTACAGGTAATTAAAATTTATATCAAGAATACAAATTTCCAGATAGACGAAGGGATTCAGTTGTATCCTGTTCCTTTGCAAACTGTGCAGGGCAATCCATCTGCCGCCCTGCCTGTTCCAATACATTTTACGCAAATATCGTCACCAGTGATGACATAATTACCTTTTCCTTTACAGACAATACATGGAACCCTTGCTCCAAGCGGATTTTTGCCTGTTCCGGAACAAAACACACATACTCTGAAGGGCACATCTATTTCTACAGCTCCCAGTCCATTGCAAACCTGGCATTGTGAAGTCTTTGAAAGCAAATTAAAGGGATCTTTTCCAATACCCCCACAAAAGGGACACTTGATTTTTGTGCTCATCGGTTTTTTTTTAAGCTAACGGGTAATAAAGATTCTCGACTTTTTGAACTTTTCCTTCTTCCAATAATTTCTTGGTAATGAAACCAATTCTCATCCTGGTTTCACCTAGTGGAGCTTCCATATCGGATATTTTGATTCCGCTTTTGTGACCGCTTAGATAATTAAGGACTTTTTCTTCAAGTGTCAATTCCTTTTGCGGTTCTGCGATTACAGGAGCAGCTTCAACCTCTGGTTCAACGGCGGCTACTATAACAACTTCTTTTTCAACAACCACCCCTGCTGGTTCATCAACTATTGGCTCACTCTCAACGGTGACTGCGACTTCTTTCCCAATATTCGCAATGGCTTCTGCAAGTTTTTCCCATGTTGCAGCAGCTTGTTTCCTGTCGGTGGAGAATTCATCGATAAAGTTGTTCACATATTTCTGAATTTCCTGAACCCTGTTTTGGATACCCGTAAATACAACATTGAAATCGTTCAGGCGCTGAGCGTCACTTTGTGAAAGTTCTTCACGTGATTTATTTAGATCAAGCCTGAGCGCTTTTGCCATATCCTGATTTTCCTGGCTCATTTGCGCAAGTTTGTTGTTGAACTGGAGCAACAAACTTTTGGTATATTCGGCTCTTTCATTGAGGTTAGCCTTTAGGTCAGCCCTCATTGCAGCAGACATGTCATTGTGGGCAGTTGAAAATTTCTTAAGTAATGCATCTGTGTAACTGAACACATCACTTACCTCCTTCTGAATCTGTGCAATTTCCTGGTTGATATTAGCCATCAGCGCATCGAAATTCTTTAATCTTCCGGTATTCCAGTTTTGACGGTTGGTATTGTCCAGGTCAAGATCATTTTGAAGTTTTGTCGCCATTTCGTTGTGAGAAGTGGAGAAGTCTTTCAACATGTTGACTGTTGCGGTTTTGATACCTTCAACCTCATTCTGAATCTGAGTAATAGAGGCATGAATTCCATCCATCAATTGTTGGAAGGAATTAATCCGGTCTTTTTGCTCCTGTGCGAGGTTAGAGCGTAAAGAAGCTGCATTTGCACGTAAGGTTGCAGCCATTTCCATATGGTCGTTACGAAAACCATCCAATGTTTTCTGAACTTCTTTTACAACATCAGCATTGTCTTTCAGTCTTTGCTGAAATTCGGCTGCTCTCTGTTTGTACGAAGCTAAAATCTCTTCGCTGAGATTTTTCATTTCATTTGCCATTCCCATTTTGTTGTTCTCCTGTTTTTAAAGGTTTTATATTCAGACTAATTCTTCCAAGAAATGTTTTTTTACTTTTTTAATGTCTTTACAGAATAGATTGACATCCTGATTGAGCAATTGTTGAAAATTGTCGGTAATTTTTTTGTGGGTATTCTGAAATTCAAGGAATTTTTGAATCGCACTATCTTTTCTTTGTTGTTGTGTTTTTAAAATGGCTTCCAATTCCAATTTAAAGTCTTCAATTTTCTTTTGGTTATCGTCCAGACCGGTATTTTTTATTTCCAAAATTCCCTGACGTAAAAACCGGACCATTGCTTTTTGATCCTCTATATAGCTGTAAAACTGTTCTTCTGCTTCTTTCTCTTTCCGGTCCAACTGAAGGAATATTTCGTCCATCAATATATCGTAATCATTTTTACGAAGCGACCCACCCCTGGCCAGATTATCACGAAGCTTTGAATTCAATAACATTCTCTCTTTACGAAACTCTTGCATTGAATGTTGGAAGTCGTTCATTAGGGCAAGGGAAGACTCGTTAACAGATTCAGAAGTAATAAACACATTTTCAATCTTTTGAATCCGAGCCTCGAAGGAAGTGAAAAGGGTTTCGATAAAATCGGAATTGTCGGTTGGGTTGATCTTATTCATTGCGGATAATCAGTTATTTGATGTTTAAAATCTGGTTCAACTTTTCTATAAGAGGATTCCTGGCAAATCATGCTTCTACGTTTTACATAAAAGGATGGCCTGGCAGGAGAACCCAATTAAACTGCCTTAATTAACTTATGCAGCTTTTGCGGTCAAACCAATAGCTTCTGCATATTTCAGGTATGTTTCAACCGATGCAACAACTACCCTTGCTTCGATAGCAAGTAATTCAATACCTACCAATGATACGCGA
>CAIYPA010000262.1 GCA_903927965.1 uncultured Bacteroidia bacterium
CGTTTCATTGGTTCGTAGCCATCCTCCAATATTTTCTTGTCACCATAGTAAAGATAAGTGTGCCAGATCAAGGAAGCCATACCTCCTCCCCATGCTGGTCCACCACCACCTACAACACCATTTTCAGGTGCAAGATGTGGTAAAAAACCTGTTTGCGCATTTTGTGCATTTGCCCAATCTTTCATCCATTTATTGTAAAAAGAGGCCATGTTAAAGTTCATGATGGCACTCTCAAGCGAAACTGATCCTTCGGCACCGTAGCCCATCCGTTCACGGTGAGGACAATCGACCATATAGCCACCCAGGTTCAGGCATCGCATAGTCCAGTCGTTCACTTTGTGCATACGATTAAACAGCTCATTTGAACACTGAAATGTGCCGGATTGCTCCAAATCTGTTTCAATTAACATAGCTTCCGCATTGCTTAATTCAGGTCTGAATGATAACCCTTTAACAATTGCGTATCGAAAAGCGTGATAATTGAATTTTGAGCAAAACGTTTCTTTCGATCCTCCTGCCGAAACAAATTGGTCGTACTGATGATAGGTAGAAAAACCCACACTATCATTTTTATCAAGAAATTTTAATGCATTATGCGGAGAACCAGGGGATCCTGTACCAGAGAGTTTGGGCCCGAATGTTGTATAAAGTTTGTCTGCGTAATATATTGTTACAGTATCACCTGCATTTAGCTTTGTCATTTTCAGCTTCATCCAGCCTGTAAGAATAGTCCCAAAATCAAAAACGAACACGTTATTGCTTAGCTCATTACACTTTATGGGGCGAATAGGTTTTCCTAACCTGTTCAAAGGGGATACCTGAGCCCTGGATTTTAATGCGGTATCTTTTAAAACGTAAACCTTAGCTCTATTTTTCTCATCTGATTGGAGCGCTTTCTGCTTAATATCTTCTGATCTTGCTTTGTAAAGTTCACCTCCAAAATTATCCCATTTCCATTTTCCAATCGTTGAGTAAGGTGAATTTAGGACATTCCAAGTAGAGTCTGTAACAATATCGATGCTACCTTTACCTGAACTGATGTGACATTGGAATCGCACGCTCGATGTGTCTGATTTATTCCACCCTTTTCCCAATAAAATTTCAATGCAGTTTTCGCCCTTCCGGAGATAACTGGAAACATTGTATGCAACATAAAATGAATATCCCTTATTTACATCAATTACAGAAGGACTCAAGACATCTTTGCCTACTTTTTTATCATTAATATACAACTCATAATAACCTTGAGTGTTAACATAAGCAGTTGCTTCTGTCGTACTCTGCTCTAAGTGAAATGATTTAAATACCCGGATAGAAAGATGCTCCTCTTTTTTAGGTTCGCCCGGATTCCAGCCAATCCACTGCGCTTTCCAATCACCTGAATTCAGCAATCCTGTCTCCCAAAAGGAGGCCTTACTCCAGGTTGACTCTTCATTGGCATTGTTCCATATCTTTACTCTCCAGTAGTATTTTTTTTGTGATTCCAACGTTTTTCCATTGTAGGCAATTTGAATGGATTGTCCGGAAATTGTTTTTCCTGAGTTCCATAAATCTCCTCTGTCTTGTAAGAGATTTTCAATCGTTGAAGCAACCACAACCTGATAAGCAATTTGATATTCTCCTTTTTGACCCGCTTCGATATTCCAACTCAGACGCGGCTTCATGAAATCTACTCCAATGGGATTTTTTTCATATTCACATCGCAGATTAACAGCTTTGGAGGTATGTGCTACTAGCTGTTCAATAAGCAAGAGGCAGATAGTAACAAAAAGCAATATTTTTCTCATTATAATTCAAATTAATTAGAGTCTGTCTGTAAAGTCATTTATTTTTAAAATATTTTTTAGCTTGAACAAATTTTTCAGCGAATTTCTATTGCTTTCCGGATCGATGATATTTTTTCTATTGCTTTCACGAAATATTACTCTGAATGAGCTCGAAATTTTCATGTATCAAACATAATACTACAAAATATTGTACGAAAACTAAAGTAGCGCGATAAAAACTCTGTTTAAACCATCAAACTTCCCTGGCAAGGTCCGCTATTCTGTACAAAGTCATATTTGTGAGCACCCTGATGTTGTAAGCCAGGACGCTCCACATAACTTTCGACTTAAAATGTTTAAATCCTTTCCAGTTACAAACCCGTAAGTCAAAGCCCCGTTTAAGGTTCGAGATTACTGCTTCAATACCACTGCGCCATTTCTTTAACATGGTTTCCATTTTAAGACTGGATGCAATGTTTTGGAGGCTACCTACCACTTTATTGAATACAATATTTACGATACCCTTTGATTTACAATGATCTGAATTCTCTTTACTTCCATATCCGCCATCCGTTGAAGAGTCTCTGGGTGTTATACCATAATTTTCTATCACCCTGTCGATGGTAGGTTTGAACAATGTAGTATCGGATGGGTTTCCCTTGGGTATATGGCAATCAATAATCAGGTTGCTTTTACCTGTAGCCAGATTGACTTTGTGACCGAATAGCACTTCCCGGCCACCTTTAACGATGATATCGGTGTGCCGTTCGTATATTGAGAACAATTTCTGACTGTTTGGTACACTCTCTCCCTGAATCTGTTTTCGATAAGTTATCTTGTAAACCTTTTCCATAATTGGAATCAACTCTTCAAGTTCACAGACAAGGATATAGGCTTTAAAACCCTCGAACTTTTTTTTTACAATATTGGAAACCTGATTAATTGCCTTAGTAAAGGTAATCAACTGTTTATTAAATAGATCGACTTGCTTATCCTTCGATTTAGTGACGTTTATCTTGAAATACGTACTTTTGGCAGACTTGGTGTAGTCAATAAACGAGAGTGACCTGACTTCATCTTTTAAGTGGCTCAACAAACGATGGCTCTCATGGATGCAATCCCATACGAGGGAATTATTGGTTGGGTAGTGGATGTTACTTTTAACAACGGTGCTGTCCTGTCTGATCTTGCTTATATCTTCATAGCCTTCATCAACAGCAATTTTTACGATCTCAACCAATACTTTATGAAGCGTGTCTTCCTTGATTCTTGAGATGTACTTCTGAAATGTCTGAAAACAAAAAGGAGTGCGCTCGTCAAGCTTGAGAAATGTTGCACAAATCCGGGAATCGCTTTGTGCATATTCAAGCTCACGGTAGTCGTAACCTTTTAGCTCTTTATAAATCGCCGCCCTGACAATCTGTTCAACAGTGGGGGTGTCTTTACGTCCAAAAACAGTAATATCTTCATTTCCAATTATATCAGATTTAAAGATGTGATAAATCTCTGGATGAAGCTCAAGTATTGTATCGATCACACCAAATTCTGGATTCTTAGACCAGTCGGGTTTCTCAAATTTTAACACCAAATCGTTGTATAAGTTCATGGTAACAGCTATCTTTAATTCGACAACAAGATAAAAAGAAGTTTTTTAAAAAACAAATATATATAGCTGATAATCATATATTTTATAGTCTAAAGACAGACTCTAATTAATAAGGCGTAAACATTCTCAATGAATTCACACGGTATAACAGTTATCGGAAGCAGCAACACCGATATGGTCATAAAGACCACAAAATTGCCCGTTCCGGGAGAGACCATTCTTGGTGGAGATTTTTTTTTGAATGCCGGCGGAAAAGGGGCCAATCAGGCTGTCGCAGCTGCGCGACTGGGTGGAAAAGTCAGTTTTATTGCTAAAACAGGAGATGATGTTTTCGGAAAAGAGGCAAAGCAACTCTTTGAAATTGAAAATATTAATACCGGTTTTATGGTC
>CAIYPA010000263.1 GCA_903927965.1 uncultured Bacteroidia bacterium
CAGTAGTTGTGGTTGACGAAAGCCACAATGCTGAAAGCGATTTGAGTGTTGATATGCTCAAAGTGCTCAATCCCTGTTTTATCCTCGACCTTACGGCAACACCACGGAACAACAGCAACATTATCAGCTTTATAGATGCCATGGAACTCAAGAAGGAGAGCATGGTGAAACTTCCTGTGATCGTTTATAACCATCAGGATAAATCGGAGGTGATCAACTCGGCTTTGCAGTTGCAAAAACGGCTTGAGATGCAAGCCAAAGAAGAGGAAAAACGGGGTGGAAAATACATCCGGCCAATTGTTTTGTTCCAGGCACAACCCAAAAATGGGAAGAATTTTAAGGACGAAGCCGAAGAAAAATCAAATGTCCAGAAACTCAAAGAAAAGCTCATCGAACTAAAAATTTCACCCGACGAAATAAGGATCAAAACTGCTTATGTCAACGAAATAAAGGGCGAGGATTTAATGAGCCGAGATTGTAAAGTGCGGTACATCATCACAATCAATGCATTGAAAGAAGGGTGGGACTGTCCGTTCGCCTATATCCTTGCATCATTGGCCGACAAATCATCGGCAATCGATGTGGAGCAAATTTTGGGGCGTGTTTTGAGGCAGCCCTATGTTGTGAAACACAATTTCCCGTTGCTCAACCTGAGTTATGTGCTGACCGCTTCGTCAAGGTTCCTCGAAACGCTCGACAATATTGTAAAAGGCTTAAACAAAGCAGGTTTCAGCGACAAAGATTACAGAAAATTATCAGATCCTGAAATTACCGAAGAATCTTCAAAAAAAGAAACTTTGAAGCAACTTGATATTTTTCCGTTTTCGGAAAAATATTCAGAAGATATTACTGCTGATATAGATTTGTCAAAAATCCTGGCCATTTCGGGTGCTGCTACAGAAAGCAGTCCTGTTTCAGAAATAGAACAAACGGCCATCCAGCAGACTGAAACATTTGAAAAGGCGGTTGCGGAAATTGAGGCAAACAACCTGATTGCTTTACCAAAAGAAATACATAAGCTCGTGAAAACCTACAACATCAAAGACATTTTCAAGGAACAGGCAGCGCAAATTACATTGCCGCAGTTTTATTTGAAGGTTCCGGCCAACGACCTGTTCGGCAACAGCGAAGAAGAGTTGCCGCTTGAAAAGGAAAACCTGCTCGATGGTTTTCCACTTAGCAAAGCAGATACAAACATTGCGTTCGACAGTATCACCTCCGAACTTTACAAAGTTGACCTCGACTCGGATCAAAAAGAACACACCCCAAAATTTGTCAGGCTCGATGGGGAAATCAAAGACCGGGTAATGACCTACATTCTTGACCCATCCAGAAAGGATAGCCGAGTCAAAAATTTCACCAAACGGATCATGGACATTATCGGAAACATGTACCCAATTCCCGATAAGGAGATCGAAAAGTTCATCAGAAGGATCCTTGAAGATTTCAAGGACGGGCAATTCAATGACCTCGCCAACAACGAATATACTTATACCGATAAGATAAAGCTGAAAATCAAGTCATTGTCGGAAGTTTATGCAGAGAAAAAATTCAGGGACTTTCTCGATACCGATAAAGTCTTTGTCAAACAATCGTTCAGATTGCCGAAAAGTATTATGCCGGGTGAGACATCCAAGAATATCACAAAGTCGCTCTATGAGAAGGAAGGGAGCATGAACGGTTTTGAAGAGCGGGTGATCAACGAGATTGGGAACATGGCGAACATTGCGTTCTGGACCCGGAATATTGAAAGGAAGGGCTTTCGCATCAACGGTTTTATCAACCATTATCCAGATTTTATTATCCAGACCAAAAGTGGCAAAACGATCTTATTGGAAACCAAGGGGGACCATCTTGATGCCGAACAAAAAATAAAATTGGGCGATCTGTGGAAAAGCAAGGCCGGAAACAATTACCGTTATTTTATGGTTTATGAACGCCGCACAGTTGATGGTGCATATAAGTTGGAAGATTTCCTGAAAATTATAAAAGATATTTAAGCGATTGGAAATCGCTTGACCCACAGGCTTATAAGGCTAAATCCTTTCCAAAAATCAGGGACTTGTTTGTCTTATAATTAATATTATGTTATTTTTAAAATGCTAAAAAAAGAGGGAAGAAGTCCCTCTTTTAATTATTATGGATTTGTTACTTTTTGTTCATTGCATCAAACTTGTCCATCATTTTGAGCCTGTAGTAAAGGTTCTTCAACTGGTCGTTGATGTACGTGTCCTTTGGATTGTACTGAACGGCTTTTTCAAGGAATGGAACTGCTTTTCTGAACTCATCGTCAGATTTGTTTTTTTCAACTTCAAACTTGGCCTGGTCGCTTGTTGGAACCAAATTCGCAACTTCAAACTGTTTTACACCACGGTTGAAATAAATAACACCAATATTGTAATAAGCATCGGCATTGTCAACTTTCACGGTTGTCGCTTTCTTGTAAACTTCAATTGCATCGTCCTGACGTCCCAATTTGTCAAGGGCAACACCTTTGGCCAAATAATAGGAAGAATTTTCAGGTTCTTTTGCAATAGCCTTATCAAGATATGCAATCGCCTCATCAGGTTTATTCGACATGATGTAATAGTTGATCAACTGAACGATAATGCTCTGGTCATCAGGATATTTTTCAAAAGCCTGTTTCATGATCGCAACAGATTTAACTGTATCGCCAAGTTGTTGGTAAGCACTGATAATCTGTGCATAAGATGACCCCCCGTTGTAACCGTGTTTCGTACATTCGGTAAAGTATTTGATTGCTTTGTCGAATAACTTTGCATTCATTGCAGCAAGGCCTGTGTTGTACATGATGGCCGTATCAAGAATTGCATCGGCTTTGAACATGGAAGTTTTGTCCAACTCAAGTTTTTTCTCAAAATAATCGGTGGCCTTAGCAAAGTTATTTGCCTGGAAAGCTTCGATCGCCTGGTTGATCAGGGTGTTTGTAAAACCTAAAAGTTTAATTTTTAAACCAGCATTGCCACCTTTTTCGTCCAGTTCAATTGCTTTCATGTACGATTTGTAAGCCTCTTCTACCGGGTTTTCAACCAGTTTTTTGAAATTCTCATCTTTCGTAAGGGCAATTGCTTCCAGGATCTCACCCCTTGCCTGCCAGGTACCGGTCCAATTGACGGTTTTTGCTGCTTTTTCGTTGGCCGGGTCTAAGGTTTCCTTAATTGTTTCCCAGGCTTTGTCAAGTTTGCCTGCATCTTTAAAGGCAATAGCTGATGTAACTTTGCCCTTTTGTGCAAACACAACTGTGCCTGCCAATAAAAGTACGACCGCAAAAAATAATTTCTTCATGATTTAAAATGTTTGTTTTAAGAATTGGTGCAAAATTGAATCATTTTTTTTAAACTACAAAAAAAACATTGGTTATTATTGTGTTAAACCTTATTAATCAAGTGTGCCATCTGTATCCTCAGCATCATCTGACTGATCTGCATCTTCCAAAGGAGTTTCATCAACCGGGATCTCCTCAACATCTTCAATTTCAACACGTGCAACTGAAGCTATTGAATCCTCGTCTCTAAGGTTGATCAGCTTAACCCCTTGTGCAGCACGACCTGTCATCCTGATTGTCGATACAGGAACCCTGATTGTTATCCCTGCCTGTGTGATGATCATCAGGTCATCTTTATCTGTAACATTCTTGATTGCAACCAGAGAACCGGTTTTCTCGGTCACATTAATTGTTTTTACCCCTTTACCACCGCGGTTGGTGACCCTGTAATCCTCGATTTTAGACCTTTTCCCAAAACCGTTTTCCGAAACTACCAGGATATCGTCGGAGTCGTTGATAACACAAATCATGCCAACCAATTCGTCATTTTCATCGTCAAGAGTGATTCCCCTTACGCCAGAAGCGGTCCGACCGATCGCACGGGCATGTTTTTCGTTGAACCTGATCGATTTACCCGACTTGACCGCAAGCATGATCTCGTTGTTCCCGTTTGTCAGCCTTGCTTCGATTAACTGGTCGTTCTCCCTGATTGTTATGGCATTGACCCCATTTTGCCGTGGACGGGAATAAGCCTCAAGCGGTGTTTTCTTGATAGTCCCTTTTTTGGTACAAAGAATAATGTAATTGTTGTTGATGTACTCTTCGTCCTTGAGCGAAGTCACATTAATGTAAGCCCTTACTTGGTCATCGGCTTCAATTCCCAGAAGGTTCTGGATTGCACGCCCTTTTGAAGCCTTTGTCCCTTCCGGTATTTCATAAACCTTCAGCCAGAAACACTTCCCTTTCTCGGTAAAGAGCAACAAGGTATTGTGCATGGTTGCAATAAACATATGCTCAAGGAAATCCTCGTCCCGTGTTGTCGATCCTTTTGAACCCGTGCCACCGCGCGCCTGGGTCCTGAATTCTGTCAGAGGTGTACGTTTGATGTAGCCCATGTGGGAAATGGTGATCACCATGTCTTCATCGGCATAGAAATCCTCAGGATTGAATTCTTCAGATGCATAGACAATGTCAGTCCTGCGGGCATCACCATATTGGGCTTTAATTTCGATCAACTCATCTTTGATGATTCCCATCCTGATCGGTTCATTGGCCAGAATTTCCCTGAGCCAGTCCATATATTTACAAAGCTCTTCGTATTCAGCATGAATCTTGTCGCGTTCGAGTCCGGTAAGCCGGTTTAAGCGCAAGTCAAGAATTGCCCTGGCCTGAATCTCATCCAGTTCAAAATTGGCGATCAACCCTTCGCGGGCCTCTTCGGGTGTTTTTGCATTCCTGATTAGGGTGATCACTGCATCGAGGTTGTCGATGGCAATGATAAGGCCCTGTAGGATATGTGCTTTCTTTTCGGATTGCTCAAGATCAAATTTCGTTCTCCTGACAACCACTTCATGCCTGTGCTCGACAAAATAATGGATCAAATCCTTTAGATTCAGCATTTGCGGACGGCCTTTAACCAGTGCTATATTGTTGACATTAAAGGCATTCTGTAACTGGGTGAATTTATAAAGTTTATTCAGGACGACACTTGCCATCTCATCCCTTTTGATATCGACCACGATCCTCATCCCTGTTCGGTCCGATTCATCGTTGACATTTGAAATCCCTTCAATTTTCTTCTCGTTGACGAGTTCCGCAATTTTGATGATCAATTCTGCCTTATTGACCATATAGGGAATCTCTGTGATCACCAATTTTTCACGACCGTGTTCGGCAGTTTCAATTTCGGCTTTGCCCCTTACTACAATCCTGCCCCTTCCAGTTTCGAAGGCTTCTTTGACCCCTGCATAACCATAAATGATACCGCCTGTTGGAAAATCTGGAGCTTTGATAATTGTGATCAGATCAGCTATGCTAATTTCACTATTGTTTATATAGGCAATGATGGCATCAATTGTATCTGATAAGTTATGGGGAGGCATGTTTGTGGCCATACCGACAGCAATACCTGAAGTGCCATTCACGAGCAACATTGGAAACTTGGTAGGCAAAACGGTAGGTTCCTGAAGCGTTTCGTCAAAATTGGGACGGAAATCGACTGTATTTTTATCCAGGTCTGCAAGGGCTTCCTCAGCCAGTTTCTTCAACCTGGCTTCGGTATATCGCATTGCCGCAGGACTGTCGCCATCGACCGAGCCAAAGTTGCCCTGACCATCGATGAGCGGATAACGGAGCGACCATTCCTGGGCCATCCTTACCATTGCAAAATAAACAGAGGAATCACCATGGGGGTGAAATTTTCCAAGCACCTCTCCCACTATCCTAGCCGATTTCTTATACGGCTTGTTTGATGAGCTCCCCAATTCACTCATTCCATATAAAACCCTGCGATGCACAGGTTTAAGTCCGTCGCGGACATCCGGTAAGGCCCTTGAAACGATCACCGACATCGAATAATCGATATAGGCCGTTTTCATTTGCTCCTCAATATTTACCTGTATAATTCTTTCTAAATCAGACATATATGTCCTATTTGTATTTGTTTTAATTGTAAAAAGTCACACAAAAATAGTAATTTTATACTTACATATTGTGAATAAATAACTAATTTAGTCGCAAAATTAAACTTGTTTAGTTTAGCATTAACTGATATTATACAGATTATGGATTCAAAATTCTCTCCGCGCATCAAAGATGTTCTCTCCTACAGCCGTGAGGAGGCAATCAGGTTGGGAAATGATCATATCGGCACAGAGCACTTGTTCCTTGGTATTGTCCGCGATGGTGAAGGGATTGCCATTGATGTGATGAACAAATTGCACCTTGATTACAATCTGATCCGAAAGGATCTAGAAATACAATTGCGCAAGGATAGTTCATTGCAGTTTGAGGCAAACATCCCCTTATTAAAAAATACAGAGAAGGCATTAAAAATTGTTTTTCTTGAAGCGAGGGCCATGAACGAGACGACTGTAAACACAGGTCACCTGCTCCTTGCAATACTCAAAGAAAAAGAAAGCTTGATCAGCACCATTTTTATGCATTACAATGTGACCTATGAGATCATAAAATCGAAAATAGAAGAGATGTCCAAGATTGAGAGTAAATCCGACTTTCCTGAGGACAGTGACGAAGGTGAAGATATTTTCGGTAAAAGCAGTGGCAGCGGGCCAAGTGGTCCTTCCGGATCAAAGGGTTCATCCGCACCCAAGACGGACACTCCGGTATTGGATAATTTTGGTATTGACATAACCAAGGCAGCCATTGAAGGCAGCCTCGATCCCATTGTTGGAAGGGAAAAGGAGATCCAGAGGATAGCGCAGATCCTTAGTCGCAGAAAAAAAAACAATCCGGTTTTGATTGGTGAGCCAGGAGTCGGAAAATCGGCCATTGTTGAAGGTCTCGCACTGCGAATATCCCAACGAAAGGTTTCAAGGGTACTCTTTGACAAGCGGGTGATCAGTCTGGACCTTGCATCTATCGTAGCCGGAACGAAGTATCGCGGGCAATTTGAGGAACGCATGAAGGCGATTTTGAATGAGTTGGCCAAAGTTGACAATATTATCTTATTCATCGACGAAATCCATACCATCGTTGGTGCTGGTGGTGCAACGGGTTCGCTCGATGCTGCCAATATGCTTAAACCAGCCCTTGCTCGTGGTGATATTCAATGTATTGGCGCCACAACTTTAGATGAATACCGTCAGCACATTGAGAAAGATGGCGCGCTTGAGCGCCGTTTTCAAAAAGTGATGGTAGAACCTACAACCGTGGAAGAGACAATTGAAATACTCCACAATATTAAAGAGCGTTACGAAGACCATCACAATGTAACTTATACTCCGGAAGCCATAGAAGCCTGTGTGAGGCTAACAACCAGGTATATTTCAGACCGTCACCTTCCAGACAAAGCAATTGATGCGCTTGACGAAGCCGGTTCAAGGGTCCACATAACCAACATCACCGTTCCAGAAAGGATCATCAAACTTGAGGAGAGGATTGAAGAAGCCCGCAATGAGAAAATCCAGGCTGTAAAAAGCCAGAATTTTGAATTGGCTGCAAGTTTCCGCGACAAAGAGAAAAATTTGCTCTCATTGCTCGAAAAGGAGAAAACTGCATGGGAAAAGGAACTTGAAAATCACCGCGAAATTGTTGGTGAAGAGCAGGTTGCAGATATCGTTGCCATGATGTCGGGTATTCCTGTTCAACGCATTGCACAAGCTGAAGGAAAAAGGTTGCAGAACATGTTCAGCGATATGAAGCAAAATATCATTGGGCAGGACGAAGCCGTGCTTAAAATCACGAAAGCAATCCAACGTAACCGGGCAGGTTTAAAAGACCCGAATAAACCAATCGGTTCGTTTATATTCCTAGGCCCGACGGGGGTCGGAAAGACCCAATTGGCCAAGGTACTGGCTCAATATCTGTTTGATAGCTCGGATGCCCTTATTCGTGTAGATATGAGCGAATACATGGAGAAATTCTCCGTATCGCGTCTCGTCGGTGCCCCTCCGGGATATGTTGGGTACGAAGAAGGTGGGCAACTGACAGAAAAAGTCCGTCGGAAACCATATGCCGTAATCCTGTTGGATGAAATTGAAAAAGCCCATCCCGATGTTTTCAATATTTTGCTCCAGGTGATGGACGAAGGGCGGTTGACCGATAGTTTGGGCCGTAAAATTGATTTTCGGAATACCATTGTCATCATGACCTCCAATATCGGCACGAGACAATTAAAAGATTTTGGACAGGGAGTTGGGTTTTCGACGCGCAAAACTGCCGAGGAGGAGAATGACCACGCCAAATTTGTGATCGAAAAGGCTTTAAAACGCGCCTTTGCACCGGAATTCCTGAACAGGATTGACGATGTCGTGATCTTTAACCCACTTGAAAAGGAACATATCGAGCAAATTATCGGGATCGAACTTAAAGGTTTATATGAACGTGTCGAAACCCTTAAATATAAGTTGGATATAACCGATGCGGCGAAGAGTTTTATTGCCAATAAAGGGTTCGATCCCCAGTTTGGGGCGCGGCCATTGAAAAGGGCAATTCAGAAATACCTCGAAGATGAAATGGCGGAAGCCATCATTGGGAATGTCATCAATGAGGGCGATACCATCACAATCGATCTGGACGACACCAAAGAAAAGATTGTTGTAAAGATTGTCCCAAGGGAACTTCTAATTATTGAAGAAAAGAAAAGCGGCGAATAGCCGCTTTTCTTTTCTTCAATAAATGGCTCTAATTTAACAATGATTTGAATATTAGATTATTACCAAAGAGCGGTGTTTTTGAGTGCTTCCATAAGTATTGGATCTTTTTCGGCACGTTCCCTTAAAGCCTTAACAACCCTCTCTGTCTTGTTCTCAACCGGAGCAAGAGTTGTCCTGCGGTCATAAATGATAAATCCGATCAGGCCAAAAATGGACATCAACACCATTCCAAATCCCCACATAAAATAACTGTCAAACTTGTCTTCAAGCCGGTCAATTTTTTTTTCTAAATCTGTGAATTTATTATTGATATTTAAAAATTTGCCATCAGAATTTGATATCAGGTCATCAATGCGTTTGTCAATGGCTTCGACTTTGGTTTCAAGCCTTACCATTCTGTCACGGTCTGCCTGTGTATAAGGGATCGATTTTTCCTGACCATTTAATACAAAGGTCAAAACAAAGAGTTGGAATAAAATGATTAAACGTTTCATGGCTCATCTTTTATACGAAGATACAAAATTCTGATCAATTGTGACGATTTTATTAAAATTTTTACGTCTGTTTATTCCAAGTATAAGTTATCACCCAGTTTATCAGCCTCATTCCTTAGTCTCTCTTTTTTGCGCCAAGCTCCAAGCTCCCGGCCCCTTGCTCTCTGCCCCTTGCTCCCGGCCCCTTGCTCTCTGCCCATTGCTCCCCGCCCCTTGCTACTGGCTCCCATTCTCTTCCTCTCCCCTTCATTTAGTCTAACTTTCCAGCCCTCTCCCGCCTCTTGGCCTCGTCCCAATGGACGTCCATCTCCTCCAGGCTCATCGAATGGAGCGACCTGCCTTTCAGGAGTGTCTGATCTTCAAGGTAATTAAACCGTCGGATAAATTTCATGTTGGTCCGTTCAAGGGCACTTTCGGGATCAATATCGTACAAACGGGCCACGTTGACCAAGGAAAACATTAGATCGCCCAATTCCTGTTCCATTTTCTTTTGGTCGTTGGCTCGTATTTCATGTTCAAATTCAGCAAGTTCCTCCTTAACCTTATCCCAAACCTGCTCTTTTTGCTCCCAATCAAACCCAACTCCCCTGGCCTTTTCCTGGATCCGGTTTGCCTTAACAAGAGCCGGAAGCGAATCAGGTACCCCTTCAAGGACCCGCTTGCCCCTCCCCTTTTCTTTAAGCTTCAGGGCTTCCCAATTTTCTTCGACTTCACGTGAATTGACCACTTCTGTTGTGCCAAAAACATGCGGATGGCGGTAGATTAATTTATCAGTCAGATTGTTGATAACATCACCAATATCAAAGCTATCTGATTCGGATCCTATTTTAGAGTAAAAAACGATGTGCAGGAGCACGTCACCAAGTTCTTTTTTGATCTCTTTCAAATCGCTGCGAAGGATGGCATCACCAAGTTCATAAACCTCTTCTATCGTGAGCTTTCGCAACGATTCGTAGGTCTGTTCACGGTCCCATGGACATTTTTCCCGCAACTCGTCCATAATATCCAACAGCCGTTCAAACGATTCCAATTGTTCTTTTCTGGTTTTCACTAAATTTGATTTTAAGGCCGCTAAGGTAGCTAAATTCAGATTCCCTGAAATAAAAGTTATAATAGCAATAACGATTTCCTCATTTTGAAGTACTTTCATGATTGAACTCCGTGCAGCTTGCCAGTTGCCAGCCGCAAGTAGCCAGTTACCTGTAGCTAATAATTCATCCGTATCCTGCTTCATTATCGCCAATCCCGAAAAAAGTGTTTATTTTGCACAACCCAATAAACGGCAGATATGATCGAACACAGTTTTCAGTTGGAAGGGATTGAACCTACAGAATTTTTTGGTACCAGAAATTCCAAAATGGAACTTATAAAATCGTATTGCCCTAAAATTCTGGTGGTTGCACGTGGCCATACCATTAAGGTGAAAGGTGAAGAAAATGCAGTAGGTGACTTCATCCGAAGGTTTCAGCTAATCATTGAACATTATTACCATTTTAACGCCCTTTCCGACGAAACGATCCATCAAATCATGATGGACGATATCAGTTCCATCGACCAGAGCATCCAGAACAACAGCGATGTCCTGCTCTTTGGAAATACCGGAAAGCCAATCCGTCCGCGCACCCCGAACCAGCAAAAAATGGTCGATGTCTCCAAAAAAGAAGACCTTATTTTTGCAATCGGACCTGCAGGAACAGGTAAGACATATGTTGCCATCGCCTTGGCAGTCAGTGCTTTAAAAAACAGGCAAATTAAACGGATTATCCTTAGCCGTCCGGCAGTCGAAGCAGGTGAAAACCTGGGATTTCTGCCTGGTGACCTTAGGGAAAAAATAGATCCATATCTTCAACCTATCTATGATGCCTTATTGGATATGATCCCAGCTAAAAAACTCGAAGAATATCTTAAGGACGGGATCATCCAGATTGCCCCTCTGGCTTTTATGCGAGGAAGGACATTAAGCAATGCTTTTGTGATCCTGGATGAAGCCCAAAATACGACCATCCCTCAGTTAAAAATGTTTCTGACCCGTATGGGACTGAATACCAAATACATCATTACTGGTGACATTACGCAGATTGATTTGCCGCGCAAACAACATTCGGGATTGATCCTTGCATTGAAAATATTAAAAGGTGTCGAAGGGATATCAACTATCCATTTTGACAAAACCGATATTGTAAGGCATAAACTGGTCCGGGAGATCGTCGAAGCTTACGACCGTTACAATGTCCTGCATAACGAAGATTATTAATAACACTATAAAATACTGATTATGAGCAATGCAATTGTTTTTACCGATTTTAATTTTCCAGGTCAGAAGAGTTTTTACAAAGGTAAGGTCAGGGATGTTTACAACATCAACGACGACTATCTTGTCATGGTCGTTTCAGACAGGATCTCGGCTTTCGATGTGGTTTTGCCAAAAGGGATCCCTTACAAAGGTCAGGTCTTGAACCAGATTGCCTCGAAATTTTTAGATGCCACCGCCAATATAGTACCAAATTGGAAAATTGCAACCCCCGATCCAATGGTGACAGTTGGTCATTTGTGTGAACCTTTCAAGGTTGAAATGGTGATCAGAGGCTATCTGACCGGTCATGCCTGGCGTCAGTATAAAGCCGGGAAACGTGTTTTATGTGGAGTCCCAATGCCTGATGGGATGAAGGAGAGCCAAAAATTCCCCGCTCCGATCATTACCCCGACCACAAAAGCCTCCGAAGGGCATGATGAGGACATTTCACGCGAAGAGATTATCAAACAGCATATTGTATCTGTCGAAGATTATGAGATGCTCGAAAAATACACCCATTCGCTGTTCCAACGCGGGACAGAAATGGCCGCTGAGAAAGGATTGATCCTTGTGGACACAAAATATGAGTTTGGGAAAAAAGATGGGAAGATCTACCTGATCGACGAAATTCATACCCCCGACTCTTCGCGCTATTTTTATGCAGAAGGATACGAAGATCGCTTGTCAAAAGGCGAAAACCAGAAACAGTTGTCGAAAGAGTTCGTCAGGCAGTGGTTGATCGAAAACGGGTTCCAGGGATTGGAAGGGCAAAAAGTCCCGGAAATGACAGAGGAGCGTGTCAATCAGATATCGGAACGGTATATCGAATTGTTTGAAAATATCACCGGTGATCAGTTTGTAAAGGGTGATGTTGCAAATGCCAGTGAAAGGATCAAAAATAACATTCTTAAATTTATTGTGGGGAAGATTTAAGAATCGCGGCTAACAGCTTGCTACTGGCGGCTGGCAACTGGCAAAATGCGGCTGGCTTCTGGCAACTGGCAGCTAGTGAGCTGCACGGAGTCGAATGATGAGCGCATTTCAATTTACTTCAACGTATTTCTATTTATTTCAATTTATTTCCTTCTGTTTATGGTCCAAAAAATATTTCTATTTCTAATTATATCTTTTACAATTCATTGTGTTTCAGGACAAACCACAACTGATATAAAAAAGACGACATTGGTGGTCAAAGATCAGGTTGTTCCTTCCTTTAAATTTGAAGTTTCAAAAGGGAAAACGGTCTCCTTCAGCGAATACAGGGGTAAGATTGTACTGATCAACTTCTTCGCAACCTGGTGCGGGCCATGTTTACGGGAATTGCCATTGGTTCAGGAACAGATCTGGAACAAACACAAAGATGACCCAAGGTTTGCGATGTTGACCTTCGGACGCGAACATTCATGGGAGGAGGTCCTGAAATTTGGGAAAGACAAGAATTTCATCTTTCCGCTCCTACCCGATCCAAAACGCAATGTTTATGGTTTATTTGCTACAGAATTGATCCCCAGGAGCTTTTTGATCGATGCCAATGGTAAAATCGCTTATCTTTCCGAAGGATTTGAAGAACCTCATTTTAAAGAACTTAAGGAGTTGATCGATAGATTATTAAATAACTAATGAACTTGAATGAACGGGATATAAATTACATCGATTGGAAATCACCTGACCCGCAAGCCCACTATAATTATTCACCTTAAAAAAGG
>CAIYPA010000264.1 GCA_903927965.1 uncultured Bacteroidia bacterium
CTACATCACAAACAATCAAATCATGTCAACTGCTGTGATGATGCCCTGTCCTTCGGCAGTCGATTTTGTAAAGTGGGCGAAAAGTCACCCAAAAGCAGATGTTGGTGTCCACCTGACCTTAACGAGCGAATGGAAAACCTACCGTTGGGCTTCGGTTACGGAGCCTTCAAAAGTACCGGGATTGATCGATCCTGAGGGAAAGCTCTGGCACGAAGTGGTCCAGGTGGTGATGCATGCCTCGGCAAAAGAGGTGGAAACAGAAATCCGCGCCCAGATCGATAAAATCAAATCCCTGGGATTCACACCAAGCCATATTGATACCCATATGGGAACTTTATATGGATCAGCCGAATACGTCAAAGTCTTTTTAAAAGTTGCCGAGGAGTACCATCTTCCAGCCAATGTGATCAATCTTGCAGTTCCGGCTGTTGCAGAAAAATTCAAAAAGGAGGGTTATCCGATCAACGATCAGGTGATCGGGCTTGTGGGGGATTACAAATTGCCACAGCTCGACAATTTCACAAGTGTTCCATCAGGCCCTACCTATGAAGAAAAACGCGCCAATTTTTTCAATCTGGTTAAAGCTTTGGATCCCGGGCTGACCGAGATTATTTTCCATCCGGCAACGTTGTCCGATAATTTAAAATCGATCACCAACTCGTGGCAGCAGCGGGTTTGGGAGGGCGAGTTGTTTGCAGACCCAAAAGTTCAGCAATTCTTGAAAGATGAGGGAATTGTGATTACAAACTGGACTGAAATTATGAAGAGATTTGAGGGGAAGTAGCGCACTTTTGATGGGGCTTGTGAATTGAATAAGTTTGAGCCTTGAGGAACAGCGGCTGGCAACTGGCAACTGGTGGCTGGCAGGTTTGAAACTGGCAATTGGCGACTAGCGACTAGCAACTGGCAGGTTTCAAAAGTTGTTTAGTATTTATAATGATTGAATGTTGGATTAAAGATATCCAAACTGTCAATAAAGACTATAGTTCCTCATCTTAAAGCCAAATTTATTCCAGGCCACTGATCTATTCTTGGGAATAAAAATATCTTTGTTGCACGAAGCTGCAAGCCGCCAGTTGCAAGTCGCCTCACAAAATAGACTAATTAATTAAATATGAAATACATAACTTATTCTTTCATCGTATGCCTCTTAACCCTTTTATTTATTTCTATGGTCAATATAACCGTTGGGCAAACCAGGATTGAAGGGTTGCTGTACCTCGACAAAACACCGGTTTCGATCGAAATCGATAAAGGTAAAATCGTTGGCATTACAAAAATTGAGAAGCTTTCCGACGAAAGCCATCCGGTTTATGTCGCCCCAGGACTGATCGACAACCAGGTCAATGGTTTTGCAGGGGTCTCCTTTTGCTTTGCGGGGGGTGTGCTGGACAAAGCGGGGGTAATCAAAGCCACAAAGGAACTCTGGAAAAAAGGTGTAACGACCTATCTTCCAACGCTGACCACCAATAGTCAGGAGGTGATGCTGAAGAATTTCGCAATACTGGCCAATACAAAAAATGACCCTGTGTTGCGTGGATCCATTGCGGGATACCATCTCGAAGGTCCATACATCTCGCCTGTTGATGGTTACCGTGGGGCGCATCCATTAAGATATGTTAGAAAGCCCGACTGGAACGAATTTATGCAATTGTATGAGGCATCCGGGAAAGGGATATTAACTGTTACAGTAGCACCCGAAGTTGAAGGAGCCATGGACTTTATCCGCAAATGCACCGCCCTCGGTGTCACGGTAGCGCTTGGGCACCACAACGGGACAAAAGCCGATGTGGATCAGGCAGTCCTGAACGGCGCGAAAATTTCGACCCATCTCGGGAACGGATGTGCCAATATGATCAACCGTCATGCCAATCCATTGTGGTCCCAATTGGCCAATGACCAGTTGATGGCGAGCATCATTTGTGACGGGTTCCACCTCCGCGATGAGGAGATTCTGGTATTTTACAAAGCCAAAGGGCTTGAAAGAACGATCATTACCTCCGATGTGACCAGTTTTGCCTCCCTGCCTCCGGGCGAATACAAAAATGAAGATGGGGAAACCATCGAACTGACCAAAGAGGGACGGCTCTGGTTGCCTGCACAGAATGTCCTGTACGGTTCTGCGTCCCCTGTTTCAAGGGGCGTTGCCCGGATCATTGGCA
>CAIYPA010000265.1 GCA_903927965.1 uncultured Bacteroidia bacterium
GTACATCAATGGTTTTATTGTCAAGAAGTGGAGTAATTACAGGAGGGATAACCCCCTTTAAAGGTAATTTCATAACGTTGAAATTTGAATATTTAATGATTAACTATATCGTGTGTAAGAATGTTTCCCAAATCACTTTTCATGTTTTTTTAACAATTCCAAAGTAAAAGAATCGGCTTTGGTTTTACTTCCATAATCTTGTTCTATTTGCATTGTTTTTTAACTAATGGAATCATATATATTGCTTATATTTGTCTTTTCAAGTTAAAAAATTTCATATGGAAATTATTTATGAAAAGATATTTGTTTCCCAGCAACATTCGTTTATCACACGAAAATTGCAGATGGATCCCAATTCCCACAAGATCCATTCCCATAAGAATTTTGAACTGAATTATATTACTTCAGGTTCGGGGAAACGGATCGTGGGAAGTAACATTTCAAGTTATGCAAAAGGTGACCTTGTCCTTTTAGGCCCCAATATTCCCCATTGCTGGGATATTCTGGAAACTGAAGACGGTGCAGTTCCCGAATGTATTGTCACGCACTTTTATGAAAATATCATCAATTCCGATTTCTTCAATATTCCCGAATTGGCACAGGTGGTCAACCTGCTCAAAAATGCAGGGAATGGGATTTGGTTTAAAGGTAAGAAGACCGAAAAGGTCGGCCAGGTTTTGCGAAGAATGGTCAACCTGAAAGGGTTGGAGCGTTACATCGAATTGCTAAAGGTATTTAACCTCCTGCTTCAGATCGACGAGCGCGAAAACCTCGCCCTACCGGCATTCCTTCCAAACTCCTACGATAAAGACCACGACCAGATCAACAAGATTTATGAATATGTCTTTAACAATGTTCAGACTGGCATCAAGCTGAAAGAGGCTTCTGAATTGGTATTTATGGAACCCAGCTCATTTTGCAGGTATTTTAAAAAGAAAACCAACCAAACCTTTATGGACTATGTGAAAAATGTCCGGATTGGGATTGCCGCTAAATTCCTGGCTGAGACCGACAAACAAATTACGCAGATTTGTTACGAGTGTGGTTATAACAATCTGGCCAATTTCAACCATTATTTCAGGGTGATTATGAAGAAAACACCTTCAGACTACCGAAAAGATTTCAGGTGATTTATCTTTAATTTGGAAAATCTAAAAAGGTTGATCTGCGCTAATCAGCGAGATCTGCGGGATATTTTCCTTTTTTCTCCCGCAGAAACCGCAGATGTTCGCAGAATGAAATTCGACTCTCCATTTCATGGTCTATAAACTCCTTTCCATGGCACTTTATTTTAACAATTTGCCTATGACCTTACGCATTTGAACCCAGTTATAAGTTAATATAGCACAAGAATCAATCAACAATTGATTCATAGGTTACTGATTTCTACAGTTTCTTTGAAAACTCAAACTTCTGTAACTAATTCTTGCAACATGCAATTGACTGATTACTTTTTGGCCAAATTTCTTCGACTACCTGTAATTGCATTGTTGGTAGTTTATAGTTGCCAAAGCGGTGGTCCCATTCAAAGTTCAGGTCTTAAGTTTGAGAAGATGTTGGTTGAATATGCTGTCAATCCGAACAATATTGATGTGCAGCACCCGCGGTTTTCATGGGTGGTCTCTTCTGATCAACGGAATCAGCAACAGTCTGCCTATCGGATCATGGTCGCTTCCAATGAAAATCTTTTATCCCAAAACAAGGCCGATTTATGGGACTCCGGAAAGATCGGGTCGCGGGAGACAATTCAACACGAATATGAATGCAATAACTTACAATCGAATACGCACTATTTTTGGAAAGTTATTTTGTGGGACAAAACCGGAAAACCAATTGAGAGTCCGGTTGCCAGGTTTGAAACAGCTCTATTAGACCCATCTGATTGGAAAGCCAATTGGATCGGGAAAGAGAGTGGCAGTGAGTCGGTTCCGCAACAAGGCTTTTTCAAAGACAGAAAAGAAGAGGCCAGATTAAAAGATACTATTGTTCACGACGGTATTTCGTTGTTGGTGAGGCGTGAAATCGAATTGCCCAAAAAGGTCAGGTCTGCCAAAGCTTATGTAACCGGATTGGGATTGTATGAATTTTACATCAACGGAACCCGTGTCGGCGATCATCTGCTGTCTCCTGCAAAAACACCCTATCACAAATACATCCTTTACGATACTTACGATGTGACTGATTTATTGGAAGATAAATCAAATACCTTCGGAATACACCTTGGAAATGGTTGGTACAACCCGTATAAAAAATGGTGGAACGAATACCGGATGCAATGGTTTGGGTCCAAAAAGGCAATTGTTCAGATCATGATCACTTATACCGATGGTACGACCCAAACAATTATCACGGACAAAAGTTGGAAATGGTCACATGGGCCCATTACCTACAATTGTATTTACGATGGTGAGGTTTATAACGCCAACCTTGATCAGGAAGGTTGGACTAAAAATGGATTCGATGATTCTGGTTGGCAACCTGTTAAGGTGTTTAAAAGTCCCACATCCCGGCTCGTTTCCAACAGGATGCCAGCCACCGCAGCCCAGGAAAATTTTGTGCCGAAGGAGATAGTAGTTTCAAAACCTGGAATGAAGGTTTACGATATGGGACAGAATTTTGCAGGAACAGTCATGATCTCAGCAAAAGGAA
>CAIYPA010000266.1 GCA_903927965.1 uncultured Bacteroidia bacterium
AATTTAAGGACGGCGAGGTGTTCAAGAATACGGTCTTTTACCTTTTCGAGACCATAATGATCTTCGTCGAGGATTTTTTCAGCGTTGCGCATGTCAAAATTGTCCTTGGAATAGACATTCCAAGGAAGGTCGAGCAAAGTATCGAGATAACCGGCCTGAACCGAATATTCACCGGCAGCGGGATTCATGCGGCCAAGTTTGGAAACTTCCTTTTCAAAAACAGCCTGAACAATGGGACTCCATTTTTTTTCAAGGCTCCGTTTTTTAAGTTCTGTGATCTCCTGTTCCGAAGGGTTGCCACCCAACTCGTCCTGTATTGTTTTGATTTGCTGGTGGAGGAGATATTCGCGTTGTTGCTGATCCATATCTACTTTCACCTTTTTCTGGATATCCTTTTTTAGTTCGATCATCTGAACTTCGCGGATCAGGTAAGTAAGCAATTTGGTGCTACGGTCTCGAAGATCGTCAAATTCAAGCAATTCCTGCTTTTCTAATGCACTCAGATCGGTATTGTTGCAAATGAAATTGATCAGGAACGTGGCATTTTCAATATTCTTGACCGCAAACTGGGCTTCAGGAGGTATATTTCCCGATGATTTTACAATTTTGAGGGCCATATCTTTGAGTGAACCCACCAAAGCATTAAACTCGCGCATCTTGGTGCTTGGCAAGATGTCGTTCAGCACCATGACGGTTGCCCGCAGGTAGGGGACTGACTCTGTAATGCCATGCATCCTGAAGCGCCGTTTACCCTGTATAATTACGGATGTGGAACCATCCGGCATTTCAAGGATCTTTAAGATCTCGGCCATCGTCCCAACCTGAAAAAGATCGTCAGGATGGGGGTCTTCGATTTGTCCGTCTTTCTGTGCTACGGTACCGATCAGTTTATTTCCAGCATAAGCCTCACGGACAAGCAACAACGATTTTTGCCGTCCTACACTGATCGGCATTACAACTCCGGGAAAAAGAACTGTATTGCGAAGTGGCAATATTGGCAGGACTCCTGGTACATCAATGGCGTTCAGTTCGGCATCGTCGCCATCGACCAGGATCGGAATAAAATCGTCCTGATCTTCTATCACACTCGAAAATAGAAAGTTATTTTTCGGATTTTTATTTTTTTTGTTTTCCATGCTCTGAATAAAGAAATGACAAATTGTCTAAGACCTCCTCGAAAATAAGGTGTCAACTATCCTTCAATTCATGTGCCAACCTTGACAATTTTAAACCAACTCAACAAAAGGGGCATTATGTCAGTCAATAAAAAACCCCGTACTGGTTAAATACGGGGTTTCTCAGGATTTACAACAGCCTATTGCCTGCGTTTGTCCATGTGTTTCTGATAGCGGGTGAGGAACTTATCAACACGTCCAGCCGTATCGACAAGTTTCATCTTACCGGTATAGAATGGGTGGGATGTATTTGAAATTTCAACCTTAATTAGCGGATATTCAACACCATCAATTTCAATCTTTTCTCTCGATGCAGCTGACGACCTGGTAATAAAGGTATGCTCGTTCGACATATCTTTGAATGCGACCAGCCTATAACTTTCCGGATGTATTCCCTTTTTCATTTGAATCTTGTTTAATATCTTGTTTTAATACTCTTCCTTTTATATGGGTTGCAAAGATACACATACTTCAATAATGTGCAAGTGGTTTTTTCAAAAGAATTTGCAAATATTTGCCTAACCTTCTTTACTGGCTTTTAGCTCCTGATTATCAGTAGCTGCCGATTTCACTTCACGCATTACCCTAACCTCTTTCATCAACATTGGGGCCCTTTCGAACGGAACGGTACGATCAAAAAGATATCGCATCGTGTAATGGGTCTTTGCATGAACGCCTCCTACCGACATATAAATCGCCACCATTTTGGGGTTGAAGTCGCCAACCCACGAAAGTTCAACCTCGTTGATCCATAACTTACGTTGCATCACCTTGTCGAGGTGCCAGAAAACTGCCGACTCAAGACCGGTTCCCTGATATTTTGGGACGACTCCCATGATCAGGATCCGCGACCGGGTCATTGTATGCATTCTTTTATACCAAAGAAATTTCAGGATATTCCACCAATTCAGTTTGCCGTTCAACTTTTTCAGGATCTGATTCCAGTCGGGGATCATGCCAAAAAGCAAGACCGGTTCGTCATCATGATAACCAAACCAGATAAAGTCCTCTTCAGCAATTATTTTTGCAATCTTCATCATCCCACGGATATCGTCAAGGTCAACCGGTTTGTGGTTGTCGTGCCGTGCCCATGCCTGTTCATAAATCTTCACAAAATCGCCAATGTATTTCTCAATATTTTTAAACCGGACAGGTTCAAACCTTAAGTTTGGTTTTTTTGCGACCCATTCGGCAATTTTCCAAAACCGTTCAGGAAACGGCTCTTTGTGGTTCAGATGGTAACTATATTGTTCAAAATAAACTTTAAATCCATAATTTTCAAATAATTGCAAATAATAGGGCTTGTTGTACGGCATCCCGTAACCTTGTTGCATAAACCCAACAACAAGAAGTCCCCAATTAACAAGGTTTTCACCGAAATTTATCGGCCCATCCATGGCCTCCATTCCGCGCTCTGCCAGCCATGCTTTTGCAGTGTCGAAAAGGGTATTTGCAGCATCTTGATTGTCAATACATTCAAAATACCCGCATCCCCCTGTGGGCTGCTTAAAATCATAAGCTTTATTCCCGTTAAAAAACGCCCCGATTCGGCCAATCACCTTACCTTCATCGCTTTTTAAAATCCAGCGTGTTCCATCGCCATTTTTATAAAAGGCATTTTTTGTCGGATCAAAAGCAATATCTTCGAGTATTTCCAATTGAGGAACATAGTTTGGATCGCCCTTATAAATATCGTGTGGAAGCTGATGAAATGCTTTGACCGTACTGGGTTCTTTTACTTCAATGACTTGCATGGGTAAAAACTGGATTAATTGACCCGCAAAAGTAAAAATTTATAAGTTGTGACCAAAAAAATGAGGCAAACGATAGCAAATAAGAGGTGTCCCAATGCAAATATTTAAATTACCCGGCCCAAAGCCACTTTTTTCTTATGAAATGAATTGTTATAGATAAGTTTTTCAAATCCTTCATGGTTCAATTTACCGATGATTTTTGAGATATTTCCCAAATTATCGATGGTATCGGTAATGCCCGGAACTATGGGTGTTCTGATAATGATCTTGTGCTTCTTTGGGGAGAATAGTTTATGCAGGTTCTCTAGGATTTTGTTATTGTATTGTCCTGTGAATTTCTTATGTAATGCATTGTCAACCAGTTTTAAATCAAAATAGATCGTATTGATGTACTGAGAAACAGTCTTCTCGAATTGATCAAAGTTGAAGTATCCACAGGTTTGAACTGCAATATCAATATTTTCCTGTTTTAACTTTTTGCAAACAGACCCAAGAAATTCCATGAACATCAAAGGTTCACCACCCGAAAACGTAACCCCTCCACCTGAGGTTCTAAAATAGGTTTTATCTTTTAGGACTAATTCTACCAGCGATTCCACTGAATAAGCCTGACCGGCCAATTTCATTGCATTGTAGATACAGGCTTTTGCGCAATCACCACATGAATTGCATTTTGACCGGTCTATTCTGTTTTGACCATGTCCCGGCTGGATGGCATTGTGTTTACATACCTTGAAACAGTTGTCACAACATGAGCATAAGCTGTTATACCATAGTATTTCGCTTTTAATGGATTGTGATTCAGGGTTATGGCACCATTCGCATTGAAGGGGGCACCCTTTGAAAAACACAACGGTCCTGATGCCGGGGCCATCGACAAAAGAAGACCTTTGAATGTCAAAGATTAACGGATAATTGTCCATTGCTACTTGCCAGTCAGCTGAAGCTTGAGCCGTTTCGACATGAACGCGAATTTCGACAAATAGTTCAGGTTGCCTGTATATTGAACCTCGCTATCAAGGATTGCACCAATAATATCAGGGGATTCGGCGAACAGGAAATTTTTTAATGCTGTCCCATCCTTGAAAACAACGGTCACGGAAGCGTTTTCCAGTGCCTTGTGCGATACTTTCATTCTGGAACCGGCAAAATCAGCAGATGCTGCGATGATGCCATCTTTACTTTTAAATACATATCGCGCATTAAACCCATCAATGTTCTGCCTGAACTTTTTATTAAAAAACAAAAAGAGACTCATAGCGTTCAGAAGAGTTTCAAGAAAAATATCCATTTCCTGTTCAGCGAGGATTTTAACGAATTTTCTTGTTGTCCACCACATTGAGAAACTTTTGAAAGGATGCTTTAGCCATTCCATAATTTTCAAGTTTAGATTTATTAATTACCTGATTTGTAATCCTCAGGCAAAGGCACAGCCTCGCCCGAAAATAAATTGTATTGGGTCCTCGTAATCAGCTCGTCTTTCATGGGTTCGCTTAAATCCTTGAAATAAGCCGAATAGCCAGAAACGCGAACGATCATCTCGGGATATTTCTCAGGATTCTTCTTCGCATCAATCAACGTTTTATAATCCTGAACGTTAAACTGCACCTGCATCCCACCATTCCTGAAAAATCCCTCCACGAGATCGCCAAACCTGTTCATGTATTCTTCTTTTTTCTCGTCCAATAAAAGCGGCGTATATTTGATATTCAAGGCCCAACCACCGGGAATATTCCTACCATCCAGCGCTGCCACTGCATTGAACGCCTCTGTCAAACTTTTCGCGGCTTGTGATGCCGGGGTAATCCCACTCGAAAAAACTTCCTTGGCCATCCTGCCACTTGGCAAAGCACCTGCCAGTTTGCCTTGTCCTGCATGGGTGGTCATTGTCCAAAATGCGGGGCGGTATTTCCCACCCCTGTAGTTCGTATGCGACTGAAGTATCTGGTAAATGTCGCTGACCAACCGTTTTGAATTATTGATCGAAACCGGATCCTCAATCCCAAATTTAACGGTTTTGTTTTTAATGTAAGCCTGTAAATTAGCCGAGGATATATCTGTAAAATCGTTCTTGATGGCATCGATCAGCTCCTGCATTGTAAACTTCTTGTCCGTGAAAACAGCCTGTTCAATCGCATTCAGTGAATCGCAAATATCGGGAAAGGCAAGAAAACTAGCACCTGATGAATTGTACTTTGCACCTCCGTAGATCAGGTCCTTACCACTTTCAATTGGTCCTTTGAAAAACGAAGATAACAAAGGGGTTGGCAGCATCTCCTGATGGACGGTTGCCATTTTCTCATTGATGTCGATGGCATTTTCGAGCATCCATTTCAGTTGAATCCTGAAAGCATTATAAAATTGTTCATATGTAGTGAACTGTGCAGGATCACCTGTTTTTGGTCCGACCTGTTCATCGCCCATTGTATGTTTTCTACCATCGAACAGTGTCAACTCCATCACTGAGGCCAGATTGAACATGATCGATCCTGATGCTACATAATCTTTTCCGGTGCTAGCGAGTTCGACACAACCAACGATTGCGAAATCCCTTGCATCTTCAATTGTTTCTCCCTGATTTGTCAGGGTATCGATATCGGAGATGTCATTGTGGAATGCAGGAATTGCTTTCGTGTTGAAGATCACTTCCGAAACCCTTTGCCTGTAAGCTTTGTCATTTTTCTCGTAATTGTACCTTGCATTGACACTTGGATCGCGCAAACACATGAGTTCTGTAACTTTGAGAAAAATATAAGTCAAATCGTTAACTGCGTCATTGCCATCAGCATCAACTCCCCCAAAGGTAACGGCAGGTGTTGATCCTGCACCTCCCCATAATTTTTCGGCTGCCTCTGGAACAAGGTTTGTATTGTCGGCAATCTTCAACCATAGGCAGCACCCAAGTGTCAAGGCTTCTTCGATTGTGATTTTATTGGCCGAAAAGTCATTCTTAAAAAACGGATACAGAACCTGGTCAACCCTTCCGGGACTCATCGCCATATTAATGTTTTCGGCATGGATACCAACTTGGCAAATCCACAATGAATTGACTGCTTCGCGAAAATTGCGGGCAGGTTTTGCTGGTACCTGGGAACAAACTTCGGCAATCTGTTCCAGGTTTTTCTTCTTTGCAAGGTCTGTTTCATGAATTGAAAGCTCTATAGCCATTTTTGAAATGTTGACCGAATAGTTGATAATGCCCTGTAACGCGATCTGAACAGCGTCATAAAAGGCAATATTCTTCTCCGATTGACCTTCTGGTTCGCACATCAACAATTCGTTTTTTTTCGTTTCCGTTTCATTGATAATGCTTTCAAGCCCTTCGTTCAAGGCACGGCTATAATCGGGGACACAATGGGAGATACACCCCGCTTTTCCACTGATGTAGTAAACGATTTTCTCAAGAAGTTGCAGTGACAAAGGATTGCTGAATTTTTTGCGGGTCTTTTCCAAAACTGTATTGTCCATCCAATAAGGGAAAATTTCAAAATTGCATTTGTCCGCCTCTTCTTCGGTTAGCTTTTGAGGGTTGATCGTCCTTTTGCTGATCGTATCCAATTCTGCCCAGATGGAAAGTCCCATAAACTCGGGATACATTGGGGCACCTATTGCTTTTGAAGTTGTAGATCCTCCCAACAGATTTTCATCGTGAAATACTATTTTCCGGTTGCTCAGGTAATGACTGATTGCTTTTGCCCGGGTTACCTGATAATCATCGTTTAAACTAATGTCCTGCTTCAAAAAATCAGTGATTAAATCAGCCCTTTCAATGCAAACCTCAGTCTGTGTCTTAAAGTGCAAGGTACGTAGTTTTTTTACCAACGGTAAATTTTCGAGCTGAAAATCCTTTAGACTAATATCCGAAAGTGTTACCATATCATTGAATTTTAAAATTATATTATGAAACGCAGATTCCGTATTTTGGCAGAATATCATGAGTGACTTCGAATAAATGCTTTAGCAAGGCATCGTGGAACATCTTCCAATTACTTGATAAAAAGCTGATTGAGTATTCGTATTTGTAGGATTCGGAATCGGTTTCCACCAATAAGGCCTGTTGCTTCCATGATCCTAGACCCTGAGGTATATAGGAAATTGTTTCCGGCCCAAAAGAAAATTCGCCCCTTGCTATTGAATCGATCCATTGCTTGTGCCGGACCGTCCCGGATGGATTGGTGAAATTTTCAAAATTTGATCTGATCTGTTTAAAGTCTTCCGGCAGAATTTGCTCATTAATGACGCATCCGGGGTCTTGCTTTCTGAATTTTATCAATGATTCGAAGATACTTATCACGGCATCATTATAAATCACAGTATTGTCCCTCCCAATAAGTTCCGTATGATATTCATTGGTATAGCCCCACTTAAGATAAGGCAAATCGGGACAAGTCAAGGCTGCTCCATGGCCAAGGGGCAAAGCCCTATCAATAAAAAGAGTTTTTAATCTCTCTAATAAGTCTTTAAAAAATCCCAGAGATTCGGTTTTTAGGTCACTGTCCAATCTCAAAACGTCATTGATTTTGTGAATTACCCCGGAAAATCCCTGATGTGCAAAAGTATCCGCCAATACATGGATCGTAACACCAAGACGATGAAGGCCATATGGTTTGTCATGATCGGCAATACAATAGGTGAGCATCTCTTCTGCCACATAACTATCAGGATAACAAACCAATTTGTTGATAAATCCTCCTTCGGGATCTTCTCCAGCCTTCAACCCCCCATTCCCGGGCAAAAAATGAAAGGGAACCCATACCCTATAATTTTCAGCACTAACCGTATTGTGAAAGTCGATCAATTTATGGGCTGAGGAGGTTCTCGTGTACATCGCGTTATTTGTAAACCTGATAATGCCATGGATTGTTGCATCATCCACATATTGTGATGAGTAGCTGATAATCTCCGATTCTTCCCGCGAAAATCCTGCCAGTCGCGAGAGAACATAGGATACGGCATGATGAAAGTCTATCTGCATGTTGGAAATATAAATTTCCAATAAAAATAATAGTTAACTTTTAAAAAACAGACAGTCTATGGCAACATTTTTTTTGAGATTTAAAAACTTAAAACCGGACAAATCCGAATTTGGACAAAACATTGTATATCAATAAGTTAAAATTTATTTTTGTTTTTGATGATCTCTTTAATGTCAGCATTGTCGAGTTCGCTGATCAACAATTCTGCATTTTCCCGTGCGGTTTTGGAATCGATTGTGAGCAAATTCATTGCATGATGGATCGCAATCTCGTTCAAATAAAGGTTGCGCATTCCGATCTGGATGTAAACCCTGGAAAATACAATCGACAATTGGGGATCCTTTGAAAGTGGGGGCATCAGCTCAAAGAATGTTTCAAATTTCTCATCCGGCGATTCCCGATCTATCAATGCAAGCCTACCGATCATCAACAACCCGACAATTTTGACCAATAGTTTTTTGCCATGGCAGTACTCAAATGCTTTTTCAAAAGCCAGTTTGGTCTTGGAAAACAAGTTCATGGCAGCCTGCTCGGCAATCTCGACCGATGGAAAACTCTTCACCCAAAAGTCCATCTGGTTTTCTGTCACCTCACCTGGTTCTTCAAGAAGGGTTGCGAGGATCATCGTTTCGCGCCACTGCTTGTTCCACAATTTCAGTGCAAGAAGGTGGTTCTGAGGATAATCAGACGCCATTTGTCGGAGCAAAGGGATGGAGACCCCAAAATTCACCTTGTACTCGATGCCCCTTTTTTCCATCGAATTGACCACTTCCCCATTTTGAAGGGGCTTGATTTTGGCTAAAATTTCCTGAAATATCCGTTCCACCCCGGGATCGTCGAGTAAATAATCCATCCTGTTTTGTCGTTTGAATTTGAAAAGCAAAGTTAACAATCCCACCGATACCGCCTATTTTTTCTGATAATTGACCCGTTATTTCAAATTATTTCTATATATTTCTATCTATCAACAACTTATTCCCTTCACCTTTTTTTCAAATCATTTGTCCGAATCGCAAAACATTTTCTATATTTGCAGCCGTTAAATGGTGGATGTAGCTCAGGGGTTAGAGCATCGGATTGTGGTTCCGAGGGTCGTGGGTTCAATTCCCATCTTCCACCCAAAAACCGGCTTAGGCCGGTTTTCCCTTTTTATTGCGTTTCGGGATTACCCTTAAAGCTTAGCAAACTTCATATAGTTACCTCAATTTTTTAAGGTTTGTATTGTTGATCAACGACTTCATCTGACTAATTGCAATCTGGTTCAATTGGATAAGCCGTTCGCTTTGTGATAGTTGCTGATGGATCAAAACAGCATTGATGCTTTCCATGTTGGAAAGCACGACCAATTGTTCGATGGTTGCATTGTCACGGATATTTCCTTCCGCATCTGGGTTCTCGATCCGCCATTGCTGTACTGTTTTCCCGAACAGGGCCACATTGAGCATATCTGCCTCGTTGGCATACACAAAACTGATTTGTTGTCTGGTCAATTCCGTTGGAATCAGGTTTTCTTTAATTGCATCAGTATGAATATGATAGTTTACTTTGGCGAGGGTACGTTGGAGGTTCCAATTTAGCTTTAGACGATCGCTTTCATCGTCTTTTAAACGTTGATATTCTTTCACCAAAAGCAATTGAAATTTAGGACTGATCCACATTCCAAAATGAAAAGCAATATCCTTATGGGCATACGTGCCACCATATCTGCCCGCTTTGGCAGTGATGCCAATTGCATTGGTTCTTTCAATCCATTGTTTTACCGAAAGGACAAAATTATTTGCACCTGCAGCATTTTTAATTGTACCGAATTCGGTATAATTAAAACTCGGATTATAGATTGCCTCCCATTCACCAACATACTCGATTGTATTTTTTAAGGTAAGCCATTTAATAATGATCACTTCTTCTAATTGACTATGAGCCATATCGGTAAGAGAGATATAATCTTCGTTATTATGGGACACAATCAGGATAGGATGTTGACCTATATTTAGGACTTTGCTTTTTGACATAATTTGAAATTTAAAGGTAATGAATTAATTTTGCTGATATTTTGCAACCAAATTTTTAAAATTACGGAATTCCACAACATTAAAATTTGGGTTGTTCAATCGTTAACTTCTGAATGATAAACGGTTAAATCTGTTCCACTAACATTAATTATTCTTGTTTTTGCCATGGTATTTTAATGAGTCATAGCAAATTTACCAAAAATGCCGCTATAACACAAATGAATTATCATGGAATAACCTTCTTTTTATGGTTTATTTTATGAAAAATTAAGTATGTTTACAAAACGATTGAAAATGGCTCAAAAGCACTTCTGCCTGGCAACATAAATTGTAAATTTGCAAAAACCGGAAAACTGAATAATGAATGACCATGTACTGAAATTAATAGAAAAGGCTCACGCCGAAAAAGCCACTTTTTTAGATTTGGGCTGTTGGGCTTACCTTTATTCCCGAAGAAATTTTGGTATGTGCCTCACATTTAAAGGAAATAAACCTTGGGATAGTTTACAATAAAGATGGAGTATTTAATTTTACAACTAACCGCTTTTCAGAAAATGATTTTTCGACTGCAGTTACCTCAATTACGATTTTAACAAAATTACCTGAACTTCATTCCTTGTATTTAGCGGATTGCAAGATTGGTGTTAAGGAATCCGAAATCATAAGTACCCTTTCCCAATTAAATACTTTGGATTTAGGTGGTAACAACATTGGAGAAAAAGGAGCTGAAAGCATCTCCGCTCTTGCTATGTTAACTAATTTAGATGTTAGTTGGAACAACATTGGCGATAAGGGTGCCAAAAGCATTAGTAGCCTTTTACAGTTAACTTATCTAAAAGTTCACAATAACAATATTAGTAAAAAAGGAGCTGTAAGCATTAGTGCCCTTTCTCAATTAACTACCTTAGGATGTGATATGAAATAATGTGTACATTTGTGCAAAATTCAATGTATGCAAGACGATAAACGTTTGGAAGAAAAATTCACTTTGTTGCTTCCTC
>CAIYPA010000267.1 GCA_903927965.1 uncultured Bacteroidia bacterium
AAATTACTACATTTTAAGGTCTTAACAAAATTTCCATGCTACTTTTTTTATCTAAAACACAATGTTTTAAGCACTTTTTTTATGTGCGAAACATTAGTTATTATTTTTAAGAATCTCAACCAAATATTGATTAACATGGTCAGTATTTACCTCAAAACTTCTATTTGCAAAGTTTTGTTTGTTTAATGATAGGTCATTATAATATTGAGAATTATCAAGTAGTAAATTCCAAAATTCTTTCAATTTTTTCGTTTCGATGGAGGATTCTACTTCTTTAACTAATTGAGTAATATCTTTATTCGGCGGTGTTAATGTAGGATCAAAATGTTTACTAATTTTATTTAGCAAAGATTGTACCCCTCCTTCAATAGTGATTTTTGGGAGATTACTCTTGATAAAAGCCCAAAATGATTCTACATGATAAGTGTCTATAATATTATCCTTATAATGAGCGCAATCATTTCTTCTATCTTTCCAATATTTTATTTGTATTCTTATATTGTCATTTAAATTGAAAACAGGGTCTTTGGTACAAACCTTAGTCGTTTGATCAAATTGTCCTTGTTGTTGAGTTGCATCAAACACAGCAGCTTCCCATGTGTCTTCATTCAGGACTTTTTTAATAATCGAGTCCCATTGACATTGAGGGAAAAGATTTGGCTTATTTGATGAAATAATTCTCTCTTTCAAAATTGTCATAAAACCTAAATAAGAGAACAATAATGATGGTCTATATGCTCCAGATTTGTAACTAGTTATTGCATCTTTGAAAAGAGTGCACACATTCTCTGTATATTTATTGTCATCAATCCAATTTTCAATATATAATTTCATTGTTATTTAGTTTAGTATGTTGATTTGCTTTCTTAATATTTTGCAACTTGTTTATATGAATGCTAAATACACACAACAATTTTGCCTATGACACCTATATTGTATGGTAATACCAACTGATTATTTTTTCACTAAAAGTTTTGTTCAATATATTGTCAAACAAACTTTAAATTTTCTATAACTTTGATTTTGATGCGCTTCTCCGAATAAAATAATAATAGGCAAATATAAAGTTTTCATTATTATTTAACATTGAAAGAGATTTTTTAATTTCCTGTTATACAACATGTTTTTCTTCCCCCATGCTAAAAAAAGGAGAACCTTTCGCTTCCCCTTTTTTTTAAAAACTGAATTGGTTTCAATCTCACGGACTCACTTTAGTGTCGCGGGTCCTTTTCATCTCGTCGATCACAGAAGCAATCACCGCAGAGTTCGACGTCTTGAAACAGTAATACTCCCAATAATATTTCCTGATCAATTTTTGTCCTTAAAAAACATTTGCTTAAGACTGAACAAATGACTAAAATCGCAAACGCAAATGAAGCACTATGAATTCTAATGGAATAAGGACATTCTTGATTTTCTGGTTTGCATCAGTCACATGCATGGTTTGTAGTGCTCAATCGCCAATGTTTGGCTTACCGGAAATCAGAAATTTTGCGCGTTCAGAATATGCCGGCGGTCTTCAAAGTTGGGCATTTACCGAAACGGATAATGGATTGTTGTATTTCGCCAATAACCTTGGACTTCTCGAATACAATGGAACCCACTGGACTGTTCATCAATCAATTAAGGCGGTCAACAGGGCTGTTTGTGCCGATGGCGACAGGATTTATGTTGGCGCATTCAATGAATTCGGCTACTATGAGGAGAACGATAATGGCAGATTGGTTTACCATTCGTTAATCGGTTTGGTTAAAGTTAAAATTGGCGATTTTGACGAAATCTGGCGCATTCACAAAACGAGTTTTGGTATTGTTTTTCAATCATTTAAGGCGATATTTATTTACAACGACGGAAAAATAGATATTATTTCTCCACCCTCCAGCTTTCACTTCTCCTATTATGTAAATGGCATTTTATGGGTATATGATGAAGAACAGGGGCTTATGCAATACCTTGATGGCAAAGTAACGACAATACCCGGTGGCGATTACTTTTTCGGAAAACAAATATGGACGATATTGCCTTTGAACGATAATGAAGTGATCATCGGTACCAGTACCAACGGCATATTCCGGTACAGCGGTGGCAAAGTAACTCCCTGGGGTTCAAAAATAAATGAACAACTGAAAAAATACCAGCTCTATTCGGCCATAAAGCTTAAAAACAATTATTTAGCTTTTGGGACAATTCAAAATGGTCTGATCGTTACCGATTTGGAGGGTAACCTTATCCTGGAAATGAACAAAGAGCGTGGTTTGCAGAACAATACGGTCCTGGGTATTGGCCAGGATTACAAAGGCAATATATGGTTATGCCTTGATAATGGTATCTCCATGATCGATTTTGATTCGCCGATCTCCTTCTTTCAAAAATATTTTGACATCGGAACCGGCTACGCTTCCTGTAAATTTGGGGATAACATTTATCTGGGTACGAACCAAGGGCTATTCTTTATCAAAGGAAGTGATTTTGCAAATCCATATAAAACAAAATCTGATTTTAAGTTGATTGAAGGGACGGAAGGTCAGGTGTGGAACCTTTCAGTGATCGATAATGCGTTATTTTGCGGCCATAATAATGGGGTATTTCAGGTTCAGGGCGAAAAAGCGATAAGGATTTCTTCAGTTCCGGGAGCATGGAACTTCCTAAAGATCAATGATACAGGGCTTATCCTTGTTGGCTCTTTCAAAGGTCTCTCTATCCTTGAAAACAGCGGTGGTATATGGCAATTCAGAAACAGGATAAAGGGGTTTGAAGAGTCGTCACGTTTTGTCCAGATTGATCAGATGGGCAATATCTGGGTAAGTCAAACCTATAAAGGTATTTTCAGGGTAAAAACGGACAGCTCATGGAATAAGGTATTGGAAACACAGCTTTTTACCTCAAAAAATGGTTTGCCT
>CAIYPA010000268.1 GCA_903927965.1 uncultured Bacteroidia bacterium
CCTGTTTTTGAGTTTGGACATTGCAACAATGTTTTAAAATTCTTATCGAACAATACACCCTCAATACTTGAATAATTGGGGTTTTCCGGATCAACATTGATCAGACCAGGGTCGTTTAAAAACGCTGGCGACTCAATTGAAATGACTGAGGAAGGGATACTGAATGAATCCAATCCAATACAACCCGTAAAGGCCTGATATCCAATATGCATTAGCGAAGAAGGCAATTTCATCGTCCCTGATAAATTTGCACATCCGGCAAAAGCCTGCTCCCCAATCGATAAATAGCCAAACGGTATTTCAATCGAAATCAAACCTGTACAATTGGAAAAAGAATATCTTGCAATATCTGTTGCAGATGGGGGTAAAACAATTGACCTCAAAGTTTTTTTCCCTACCAGATTTTTGTTGTAAAAGGCACTCTCTGGAATGGTATTGGCTGGGTACGTATTATTTAGCTCAATTGATGTCCCATCAGCGCCTGTATAAGCTACTATCGTTGCCCCACTCAAATCGATTTCAGCCAGCAGCGGCATACTGTCGCGCATGGTCTTGAAATCACGGGCATCTATCGTACCGGTGACTGTAAGTTTGAAGGTGGTATTCAAACCATCGGCCGACAAGGCACTAAAAAGGCCTCCCGCATTAATATTTACAACATTTACTCCTTGGACCTTCTCCATCTGGGTAACGACAACAGTTTGAGGCGCTAAACCCGATGGTGTAACCGTCACTGTGGCAGTACGGGTAGTCCCAAATAGGTTGGCTGCCGCAGTAAAAGTTAGGGTTTGGTCGCCAGTACCCAAATTGGGACTTGCAACAAGCCAGATTTGGTCGGAACTAACAGTCCATGAAGTGTTTGATGATATGTTGACATTTGCCTTACTGTCCATATTTGCTGCTACTGTTGCAGTATTGGCAGATAACGATAAATAGGGCATTTCGGTAATGTTTGTAAAATCCTTCCACTTGCTTGCAGACTGATAGGCCGATTTTGATCCTCCCGGTACATAAAGTATGCAGGTAGCCTTATTGACATAATCGAAAACGTTTGAAACAGCACTTAAATCGACTGGGTTTGGGCGGTAAGCCCAGATCGAGGCCAAATTTGTGCATTGCATAAATGCTGCCTGACCGATCGCTGTCACAGAATTTGGTATATTAATGCTGTTCAGTGCCGAACAATATGCAAAAGCACCCAACCCAATGGAAGTTGTACTTTCGGGTAGTTTGAAAGTTCCGATCAACCCTGTACAATATTTAAAAATTCCGTATGGAATCGTGACCAACGTTGATGGTAAATTCACAGCCGTCAATCCAAAACAGGATTGAAAAGCGGTCTCTCCAATGGTTGTCACAGAGTTGGGGATCGTGAATGTCCCAACCAAACCCACACAACCAGCAAAAGTTGAATTTCCAATTGATTGAAGTGAGTTGGGAAGAGCAATCCCGGTCAGTTTTGAACAACTTTCAAATGCTACATTCCCAATTGAGGTTAGTGTTGATGGAAATGAAAGTGCACCGGTCCATGAGGAACACGATTCAAAGGCACTATTCCCGATTTGGGTCAGTACCGGGGGAAACACGAAGGAGGAAATGCCGTTCATGAATGCGAAAGTGCCATCCTTGATTTTGTTGATCGCTGATGGAATCGTCACTGATCCGGTGAACCTGCCACATCCGTAAAAGGCATAGGAACCCAATGAAGTAAGATTTGCAGGAAGGACCAAAGAACCGGTAAACCCGCCACAACTCCCAAAAGCTCCGTTTCCAATTGAGGTGACACCCGATGGAATTGATAAATTGCCGGATAATTGTGTACAGGAGGAAAAGGCAGAATCAGCAATGGAAGTAATATTGGGAGGTAGGGTCAATGTACCTTTCATCCTGCTGCACCCGCTAAAGGCATATTTCCCAATGGTGGTGACAGTTGCTGGAATATTCAGGCTACCGGTCATTAAGGAACAACCAGAAAAAGCACCTTTCCCGATGGAGACCAAACCTGCGGGAAGGGTCAATGTTCCGGCAATCCCGAAGCAACCATCAAAGGCAAAATCGCCAATTGAAGTAACGGAACCGGGAATGACCAGATCGCCTTTCAGATTATAGCAGCCCCCCAATGCCAATGATCCGATCGAAGTAATATTGGTAGGTAGAATGACCAAAGTGAGGCTCGATTTTCCCTGGGCCGAATTGGAAGTCACTTTACAAAATGAGTTTCGAGGCAATTCATTCGCCGGATAGTCGGAAGCTGACGCATCTGGTCCCTCAGGACCGCTGTAGCCGAGAATATTGATTTGAGACAAATCAAGCACAGCCAGGACAGGCATATTGTCGCGTAGGGTCTTAAAATCCCTTGCATCAAGAGTTCCTGTCAGGGTAAGGTTCGTAACTGTACTAAATTCAGTAGGTGTTAAGGTTGTTATCAGGCCACCCGGTGTGACGATTGCAGTTTTGGTTACCTGTGCATTTACAATCAAAGAAATGCAGAGAAAGATGGCGAGAATAATAAGCTTCATCAGTAGGACGCTTTAGTAAATAGTTGACCATTTTTTCAATTTGGCCCTATTCAAGAGACAGCCAATTAGAAGTGGTTTTTAAACCGGTTAAGTACGCTAAAAAAACCCGGTAAACTTTCAAAAAAGGTCGATATTATCTGGATATTTTTTACTATCAAATTGTCAAAACCTGACAGCATCGGAGGCCTGTCTGCGTTGGATTAGGATGATAATCCTATTCATTACGACGCTGTCAGGAGCTTCGCACGCTGACAGGTCGAATTGAAAAAAGTGATAGCCTCACTTCGAGTGAGACTATCACTAATTTGTTTTTCAAGGCATCCAATCTCAGGTCAAATTACTTTCCATCTTTAAAGAATACCTTTTTAGACTCGTTGTTGACCTTGCAGAGATAGATTCCCGGAACTACCTTATGTCCGGCATCATTTGTCCCGTCCCATTTTAACAACAGTTGCCCTTCGTTTTCAGCTTTGTACAGATTTTTGATCCGCTGTCCAAGCAGGTTATAAATAGCAACATCGACTTCCGTCCTTTCGGAGTTCCAGACCTCGATCGTGATTTCACTTGTAAATGGGTTTGGATAGACTGTGAAAAGATCACAGTTGTTATTGGCCTGAATAACAGGCAGATCACTTGCCGATACTTTAATAAATACCGACCCGTTCTTTTCAAACGACTGGGTACCAGTAAGCGTTTCCATCCCCAGATTGTAAGATTTGCTACCACGGTACAATTGCAGCCCGATCGCATTGCCAGTGGAGAAGCCGTTCACAGAAGTGACACTGCCCTCGTTTGCGGAGGCAGGTATGCTTATGCTTCCTGACTTCAACTGTTCAATACCAATTGTGGCCGAACCGACACAATATTTGCCATCGAAAACCCCGATCTCGTCACCTGCCTGTAGTCCAGATGCTTGCAAGTCCACAAGGCTAACGTTCATATGGTCTGTACCGTTCCCTTCAAATACCATGTTAAAATGGGTTGAAGCCAGCACTACCGGAACAGTTGCTGCTGCCTTGGTCGCATTGGCGGGAATGGTCAAAGTGCAAGATGAGCTCACATTTACTTTGTAGCCCATACTTGGAACAAAGTTGCCGATGTTGTTTTTCCAGCCACCAAAGATGCCGAAGTTCTCGATTGTCTTGCCCGATTCGTCCATCACCTTGATCAGTTTCCCCGAATTGATCAAGGTTTGGACCAATGCCTTCCCATCCTGTAGGGTTGTGCTTGGATAGGATACAATGTTCCATCCTGCCGAAAGTGGGATATCCAAAGGTAAATTGACAGGTGTCCCTGAGAGTGTTAGTAAGCAGTAATCTTGCATGTTCACCTTGTAACCTTCCGTAGCTGTGAGGTTTCCAATGTTGTTTACCCAGCCCCCAAAGAAACCACGGTTTTCAAGGGTCTTTCCAGATTCGTCCATCACTTTTTTGAGGTTCGCGATACAAGGTTGGAAGATATGCATCATGTCAACATTGGCCGGGACCACATTTGCCGAAATGATGTTCCAACCTAAGAAGAGGGGAATTTCCTGAATGGAATTCACATTCTTGATCGTTACAACTACTGTATCTCCCGGCGAATCCAATGTTCCATCATTGACAATCAGACTGAACAGATAGGCTGTGTCTTTCTTCACTTCAGGTGCGGAGAATGTCGGTTTCACATCGGTAGTTGAGCTTAAGACAACCTCAGCCGGGGCAGTCCATTTGTAGGTCAGTGTATTTCCGTTGGGATCAAAAGAGGCAGAGCCATCCAATGTCGTTGTAATACCCTCATTCACTGATTGATCCAATCCAGCATTCGCAATTGGTGGCAGATTTTCGATTGTGATGGATTGTGATGCGACCGAACTCCAGGCATGGTTGGCATCCTCGAACTGAAAATGGACCCAATGGTCGCCAATCTGCAAACTTTTGGTGTCGAAGTCCCTGATGAGGAAATAGGGGTTGACAGGCGTTGACAGTACCACCGTTTTCATCGCCGCATCATTCCCATCGAACCAATAACGGTAGGTCGTGATCAGGTTCGTTTCCGAAGCGTTGAAAGGAAGTTTGTGGAAAAACTCGCTCACCACCGAACTCCATTGCCCTGCATCGTCCTTGTACCTGACGTGATAAGCGTGCAGTCCATTGGCCAACGAAGCCACATCGATACTGTTGTTTGCCGACAAAGTCTGTTCGGCGGTTACCTGATTAAAGACCTTGTTGGCATAATTGTCATCAAACCAATATTCGCAACCGGTTATCTTCCTTATTCCACCTGCGGTTTCAGGAAGTTTATGGAAGAACTCGCTCACCACCGAACTCCACTGACCTGCATCGTCTTTGTACCTGACATGGAAACTGTGCAACCCGTTTTGCAACAAAGCAACATCGATACCGCTGTTTAAGGTAACCGTTTGTTCTGGGGTTACAGGGGTGGCAATTTTTTTGTCATAGTCGCTGTCAAACCAATATTCGCAGCCGGTTATCTTCCGGATACCCCCTATAGTAACAGGAAGTTTATGGAAAAACTCGCTGACTATGGCGCTCCATTTTCCTTTTGAATCGAGGTAACGGATATGGTAGCTATGCAAACCGGTATTCAAATCGGTTGTAGGTACATTTAATTCGTATTGTGAATTCCATGATGGTGTGACCGGTGAACTTACCTTATTATTGTATTGATCATCAAACCAATATTCATACGATACCAGGGTGTTATTGTTACCCGAGTAATAGTTCTCAGTTCCGTTTCCGTAGAGTTCTATGGAAAGTTTTGGCGAGTGGTTGTCCGAATTGTTCGTAACCACCAAAGTAGCATTTTTTACCCCAATGGCCGTTGGAGAAAATCGGACAATAATTTGTTTGGTTACACCGGTAGCTATATCGAACGAATGGTCTGTTGGTGAAGTGATCGAATACTCGGCTGGGTTCAAACCTTCGAGGGCAATGTCACTGATTGTAACTGAATTTGAACCAGTATTTTGCAGCGTTATGGTTTTGTTTTTCCAATTTCCGATCATTATACTTCCATAATTGTACGATTCGTCAATACTGCTCACAAGCACCATTGTTTCGTGGTCGGTGGCGTTCCCCTTAAGCGAAATGGTTTTTATTGGAATATCTGGAGAATTAGTTAATATTTCAATAATCGCTTCTTTCGAGCCGGTGCTGGTAGGATCAAATGTAACTGTATCTTGAGGTAATTCCGGAGTTACAGCGAAAGGTGGCAATGGCGAAACTGTAAACTGGTTCTTATCAATACCCGATAAGCCAATGCCTGTCATTAAAATAGCGGAAGTCCCATTATTCGTGAGTTTAAATGTCTTGCTCTTTGGGGAAGACATCACCACATCGTAAAATTGCAGAGTGGTTGGTGAGACAGATAGTGTAGCAGGTGGGGTAGGTGCGAATTGAGTTTTTAATGTATAAGGATATTTGTATGAATCGGGTGTTGCAATACCTTTTATCCAAACAAAATAGGTACCGGCTTTT
Organism: uncultured Bacteroidia bacterium; assembly: GCA_903927965.1. Lineage (GTDB taxonomy): Bacteria > Bacteroidota > Bacteroidia > Bacteroidales > Prolixibacteraceae > JAAFHB01. The sequence goes on from CAIYPA010000268.1 coordinate 5,999, forward strand.
AAATTTTCTTCTATTGATCCATTGATATCGGTGATGTATTTAATTACTTCATTGTTTTCATCTAACAAATCAATTGCTTTTATCCCAGTATTACCATTTCCTAACAGGCTAATTTTTAATAAGCCATCATTCTTTAAAACCAGTTTATAAAGATCAATATCTGTTTCGTCATTGCCTTCCTGATAGGTAATAAAACCTTTATTCTCACTGTTTTCACCAATCTCATAAGCTAATGAGGGCTCATCAGGCTCATCCATTCCACGAAGTAGAGCATAATAATCTTTTGTTTCGTTATCATGCCGAGTATGTGTCACAATAATATGACCAGTAGCTCGTTTTATACTGCCGTTGGAACTATATTCAAACCAGGGAAATTGTCGATGTAAACGAACACAAATATCACCATCAACCCCACCCCACTGAGAAATGATCCAACTATAACTAACAAAATTAGGCAACGATTGCGCCATATCAGTATTTAATCCTGGTTGATTATTAGAGTCAAGAATCCCATTTGCATTTACATCTGGATTATAAAAATTTGTTTTTGATACTAGATATAATTCAGATTCCCCACCAAATAAGTAAACCCCATTATCAGGAGGATCCCCGTATGGTGGTTTTGGATCAGAATTGTTGTCCGAATAATTATACATCAAATCACGAATAGCATCACTTCTTTTATCAATCCCTTTAAAATTGTTAACAATGGTTGAAATTTCACTTGCATTACTACCCAAGTGGGGGGTACCGATTGTCACTACTTTTGCGATGTCATTGCCGTTATTATAAGGAATATGGTTAAAATAGGTACGTAGATATTCTCTGATAGACAATCCTCCCATAGAATGCCCCACCAAAATGACTTTTTTTGAATTTGTTTTTAATTTGATCAGATCAATTGCCTGTTTAAGGCCATAGCCTTGTTTGACAATCGAGGCCTGATTACTCTCATTGGATAGATTCCAGCATATATTACCATCGCCATTGAGATGGTATGTTGATTGAGATCCCAAAATAGGTTTATTTACAGTCAACACATTGCCATTTTTATTTGTGACCTGCATAAACTCATCATCTATACTTAAAATGTCGCCAACCTTAAAAATGGAAGGTTTCTTAACAGTAAAAGTGTTTAGAACCTTACTAACATCTCCAACCAAGTCATTTGAAGTAATTTCAGAAATATTACTTAAATCAGTTCCATCAGAATGTACATCAAAATTTATAGTATAGAAATCTCCAATTTTAAAATTTGGAGTTTCATATAAATGGACATCTTCATCTTTTGTATTGCTAAAACTTGTTGCATCTCTTTTATAATCCAAAGTAATATTCAAAGTTCCTCCATCGGTTAGTGGTGTATCACCACCTTTCAAGTAATCAATAACATTATCATAAGTGCCTGGCTTTCCGTACCATGAACGATAACTGTCATTTAATCCATGCACAAATATAATCGGATAAGGAGTATGCAGTTTATCCTGTCCATACCCCGCCACTCCTGCCAAGCCCAGTATCAGCGAAACCAAACCCATCCGGCAACTGTGCTTTATTGTATTTATAATTTTCATAAGAAATCTTTTAAGTATCTCAATTCTCTTGTGCTGCTACTTTGATTTTTACCCTGAGGTTGCCGATTGAATCGGTTTTGCCTGCGATGTCATATGTCTCGATATGGGGATTAACAGGCAGGCCTCCGTCTTTCCAGGGATACCTGCCACCATAAATGCCAATATCAGTGCCATCCTTACCTGCATTTTTACCGGGGGAGTCATCCCGCAAACGGTAATCATTTTTCATATTAAAAACGAAACCTTGAGGATCTTTGAAGATTGAATTTCTGTCCTGACTAAAAATACAATTTATATTGAGGGCGGGATCCCAGTTGTTAGTTGCGGCAGTAAAAATGCAGTTTCTGAATGTATTAGGCAAATTTCCTGCTGGATACTGATTTGTTTTATCAAGAATTACACAGTTCTCAAATAAAGAATTCATAATTCGATCTATCATTGAATTGTATTGATCCGAATAACCAATCAATATGCTGTTCTTACATGTCATGTTTTCCCATGAACGATCTGAAATGAATATTTTGGAATTATAGCTAATGTCGCCAATTATGCTATTTGAAATAGTTACATTTTGAGGACCAGCAGAATCCGCACCCTGCAATCCTTGGATATTAAAATAAACTACCGTTTCAATAATGGAAATATTGGATGGCGAAATTCCCACATTTGAAACTCCCATAGATATTACATTAAACAGACATCTATTAACATTGAAATTTGATACATTGTTATCAATCTGGAGTTGGCTATTTTTTGCGCAGATACCTGATAGACTTCCTCCATTCACATTCGGCATTATTTGAATTGTCTGACTTTGTATAATTGTATTTTCAGTAGCAGGATTTGCATAGAGATTATAGCCAACCCCAATAATATTTACAGCTTTGTCGATTTTAAGTGTAGTACTGTTTGCTTTGATGTAGCCACCGGGCAGGTAGATGTCATCGCCGTTTTTGGCACGGTACAAGGCGGAATCGAGATCGGTGTAAAAGGTAGCTTTGTCGCCACTTTGGAGCGCAATCAACTTTTGGGCAATGGCCTGGTTGTTAATGAGAACCATTAACGCAATCAAAACTAGGGTTGTAATCTTCTTCATGATATTTGGGTTTTAAATGTTTCTTTTTTTCTCTCTGTGTAACTCTGTGTCTTCTCAATGTAACTCTGTGTAGCAAGTTGTTATTTAAAAGGTTACACAGAGGAGAACAGAGGATTCACAGAGGGCCACAGAGGGGAATGCTCAATGATCTTGTGCTGCAACTTTGATTTTTACGTTCAGGTTGCCGTTTGTATCCGTTTTTGGTGCAATCTGGATGGATTGAAAATGGGGATTGGAAGGGATGGAACCTTCCTTCCATGGATATATTCCGCCATAGATGCCAATGTCAGTGCCATCGGTTCCGGCGTTTTTACCGAGGCAGTCTGGTTTTAAATGATAATCGTGGGAATAATCAAAGGTATTCCCACTTTGGTTAACGAAGATACCGTCTTGAGGTTGACCAATCAGATTATTGGAACCGACGTTGGTGTAATTTTCAAATGATAAACCGGTGACAAATAAATTATTTTTTGCTATGGAATTTTTTACATTTTCGTTAAAGCCAACGCCATAAAAGCTATTATTATAAAATATATTATTCTCAAATAATGAAAAATTTGCAGCAACATTTGTCAAGAAAATATTGTTTTTAAAAATACTGTTGGTACATCCACCTCCACCAGCGCCCGCACCGAAAATATTACTAAAATAAGAAAAATTGGCAGCGACCACTTGAGAATAAAGGCCGACACCATTTTCAAGGACATTTTCAATAAATGAAAAGTTGCTTGCCTTTGCACCTATCCTAACGTAATATATCCGGCAACTTTTAACCGTATAAAAAATCAGCTCTGTTTGTACATTAATTCCTCCTAGTATATTTATTCCAGTTATGGATCCATTGCTTGCACCTGAATACAAATTGAAATCACTGTTTATTTTAGTCGGAAAAGTCACCTTTGTAGAATCGGGATTATGCCCGACGCCGATCAAATGCAAACGTTTGTTAATGCGTTGGGTAAGATTCCATGATCCACCAGGAATATATAGGGTATCGCCATCCGCTGCATTAACAATCGCATCGTCAACCTGCTGGAAAAATCTGGGGGTGTTGCCGTTTTGTACCGCAATCAAATTTTGGGCAATGGTTTGGTTGGCAACGAGAAACAATACGGAAATCAAAGCGAGGGTTGAAATTTTTTTCATGATAGATGGAATTGTTGGTTAACAGGGATACTTGAAAACCAGTGTAATAAATAGTAAATCAGAAGATTGTATGAAGGGGCATTTTTTCATGTTGGTAGGATTTAAGTTGGCTTAAAAAATTAAATATCGGGTCAGTGATCCAATTGTTCGGGTATTGGTTCAAGAATAAAAACCGGAAATCTATTGTTTTTCATGGTCGGAATGTTACGTTAATTTGACTTTAAAAATACAAAAAATTAAACCAAAAACATTTCGCGGTAAAATTAAATCCAAGTCAAAACCTGACAGCGTCGGAGACCTGTCAGCGTTGGATTAAGGAAGAAAGTAGTGATAGCCTCACTTCAAGTGAGACTATCACTAACCTAAAACCAGAAGAAGGCCTTTCACGATTTGTCTATTATGGAAGGTAGATTTTAGAAGCGAAGCTAAAGTCCAATTTCGCTTTTCCTGAATTTGGTGCTTTCCGGCGCAAGGATCATTTGATCTTTATTGGGATTTTCTGATTGAGCCGCCAATTTGGGGAGGATCTTTTTTCTACAAATATTTAGCTCCTTTGGAGCTTTTTACACCCTAAATTGGGCTGATGTTTCTACTCAGTTGGTATATACAACCAGAACAAATGGTTAGGTGTGTCTAAAACCCAACGGTGTCGCAGACCCGTCGGCGTTTGAATTAGGATGCATGGTTAGGGAAGTCAAAACCTGACAGCGTCGGAGACCTGTCAGCGTTGGATTAAGGATGAATTAAACGACGCTGTCAGGAGCTTCGCACGCTGACAGGTCTCCTTCTGATCCAGGTTGGTTTCAAAACAAAAAATCCCACCATTGATTGGATAAACATCAATAGTGGGATTTGACCATTATTTTTGCAAATTGAGTTTCGCTAATCTCTTAAATATAAGGCTGATTAGAGTCTTACACCGGAACAACCCCTCTTTCCTTTAGGAGTTCCAAACTCATCTGTCTCAGCTTGTATTTTTGGATCTTGCCGCTCGCGGTCATCGGATAATCATCGACAAAGAAAATATATTTCGGGATCTTGAAACGTGCGATCTTGCCACGGCAAAAGTCGATCACATCCTCCTCCGTGAGTTCGGCGCCCAGCCGCTTTTTGATAAATGCCCCAACTTCTTCGCCATATTTGGGGCTCGCAACGCCGACGACTTCAACGGCCTGTATCTGTGGCATCGTATAGAGGTAGTTCTCGATTTCGCGCGGGGAGATATTTTCCCCACCCCGGATGATCAAATCTTTGATGCGCCCCGTAACCCTGAAATAGCCATCTTCATCCATTACACCCAGGTCTCCTGAATGCAGCCATCCAGCAGCATCAATGGCTTTGGCTGTGGCTTCCGGATTCTTGTAATACCCTTTCATCACATTGTAGCCACGACAGCACAATTCCCCTGGCAACCCTGGTTTCAGTTCTTCACCTGTTTCAGGATCGGCGACCTTAACTTCAACGGCAGGATAGGCTTTACCAACTGTTGTTGAACGGATCGCAGATGGGTCGTAGGTCCGGGTTGCAGTCATTCCCGGCGATGATTCGGTAAGTCCGTAAACGATAATGATTTCCGACATGTTCATCTTGCTCATCACCTCATTCATCGTTTCGATCGGGCAGACAGACCCCGCCATGATCCCTGTCCTGAGCGAGGAAAGGTCGAACATATTGAACATTGGGTGGTTCAATTCGGAAATAAACATCGTTGGAACACCATAGAGTGCAGTACATTTCTCCTTTTGTACTGAGGCAAGCACGACCAGTGGATCGAAATTCTCCACCATGACCATTGTTGATCCATGGGTAATGACCGAGCAAAGGGCAAGCACACAACCGAAACAATGGAAAAGAGGGACACAAACGCAAAGACGGTCATCGGACGTAAAGTTCATGCACTGTCCCGTCGCCAACCCATTGTTCAAAATGTTGTGGTGGGTCAGCATTACCCCTTTGGGGAAGCCAGTTGTCCCGGAAGTGTATTGCATGTTCACCACATCGTAACACGACACTGTTGATTGAATTTCATTAAATAGGGCATCATCCAATTGGCTACCGAGCAGGATCAGTTCCGCAGTATTGAACATGCCGCGATGTTTCTCCTGACCGATAAAGATGATATTTTTAAGAAATGGGAATTTTTCACTTTTAAGGTAACCCCGCTGACTCTCTTTTAATTCAGGAACTAGTTCATAAATCATCTGCACATAATCGCTGTCGCGCCAACCGTTTACAATGCAGAGCGTTTTTAGGTCCGAGTCAGTGATCAGGTATTGAAGTTCATGGGTTTTGTAATTGGTGTTTACTGTGACAAGCACAACCCCAATTTTTGCAGTGGCAAACATAAAGGTCAGCCAATCAGGGACATTATTGGCAAAAATCCCCAGTTTCTCTCCTGGACGCATCCCGATGTGCAACAAGGCTTTGGCTAGGTTGTCAACCCTATCGTTGAAAACGCTGTACGAGAATCGCAGGTTCCTGTCGGGATAAACGATAAAATCTTTGTCCGGTGTTTCAGTAGCCCATTGCTCCAGAAACTGCCCAAATGTTTTTTCAATTAGTTCCATTAAGTAATTCTTTATGAATCAGATATATATTAAATTATTGGTATAGGCGCATAGGCCGCCCATGTTAACTAACAGATTGTAAACGAATAGGGTTATTAAAAACCATCTTTTTTATGAGTGAATCGAATATCATGTCCATATTTGACCGCCGATTGTACCTGAAATGGTACTCGTC
>CAIYPA010000269.1 GCA_903927965.1 uncultured Bacteroidia bacterium
TCATTTATTTAAAGATATTTATTGCGATTTTACCACAAATGCCTCATTAACCCTTGACGAGTTTGGGTCGATGATCCCTTCGGATATGAAAGCTGCCGTCAATGGCAAGGCTGTGGGAACGGTGAAGTCGGCTTTTTCAATATCCCAGATGCAGAAGATGCAAATTGAAAAGATGAAATTGTCGGGATCGGTGACGCTTACTGATTTCAGGGCATCCTACGACAGTTTGTCGATGCAAACCAATAAATCGAAAATTGATTTTGCACTCCCCAATCCAAAAGCCTCCACCAAAGACACAAAATTTGCTTTTGCCAATATCCTGTCCGACAATCTTGTAGCAGGTAAGTTGAAAAGTTACACTGCATCGCTTCAAAATGCAGCGATCACCCTCGAAACTTCCGACGCCAGAAATACCTCCAGGATTCCCGATATAAAATGCTCATTTGGCTTGGATTCTTTTTCGGCTTCGATGGATACGATGAGCATTGTTGTTGCCAAACCCATGGGGAAAGTTTCGTTATCGCCAAGAAGTGAACATCCGGAGCAACCCAGGATTGCCCTTACATACAACAGCGATCAGATCGAAACGCAGATGGGAAAAAGTTCGGCTACAATTAAACAAATCAATCTGGATACCGATATCCTGAACGACAATTCACAGAAAGACATCTTCCTCCAGTGGCTTGTGAAAGGTTTTGTGGATATAACACAGGGAAAAATCACAGTGGCAGGTTTTTCACATCCGATTGAGATCCCACAGGTCAAAATGAACTTCGAGCCTGAGACATTTTCGATCAAAGAAGGAAAATTAAAAATTGACAGATCTGATTTTCAATTGGTTGGAAACCTGAACAATGTATTGTCCTACTTCAGGGGCGATTCCATTTTACGTGGCAACTTCACATTTAAATCGGACCGGACCGATTTAACGCAATTGATGGCATTGACAAGCGGAATAGGAGATTCGGCAACAGTTAAAACGAAAGCAAATTCAGTTAGCGACACAACCTATACAGGTCCCTATATGGTTCCCAAAGGGATTGATGTGACGCTGAACGCCAATATTAAAACGGCCACATTTGCGAAGGATTCCGCGACACATATTCTTGGGAAGGTGCAACTTCACGATGGAAACCTGTTGCTGGACGGACTTACTTTTGAAACCCCCGCTGCAAAAATGCAACTGACCGCCTTGTACAATACACCGCGCAAGAACCATTTGTTTGTTGGGATGGACTATCATATGCTCGATGTTGAAATAGGGGAATTGCTGACGATGATCCCGGATATCGACTCGTTGATGCCGATGCTCCGGTCTTTCGGTGGGAGGGGGGAATTTCATATTGCGGTGGAGACCTACCTCGACTCGATGTACAATGTGAAAAAATCGACATTGCGAGGGGCTTCTTCAATTAAAGGGAACAACCTGACATTGATGGATGGGGAGACCTTTACTGAAATTGCCAAGAAGCTGATGTTCAGTAAGAAAACACAAAACAAGGTGGACTCCCTGTCTGCCGAATTCACGATTTTCCGCAACGAAATTGATGTTTTCCCATTCCTGTTGGTGATGGACAAATACAAGGCGGTCATCTCCGGTCGCCACAACTTTGACCTGACATTCGATTACCATATTTCTGTCGTGGATTGTCCATTGCCGATCAAATTAGGATTGGA
>CAIYPA010000270.1 GCA_903927965.1 uncultured Bacteroidia bacterium
AGGGCTGTCTCAGTCGCCCGAAGGCTCTAACCTATTGGAATAAGAAATACCCGGTGGTAGCAGTTCAGTTCACATCGTCTCAGTCGCCCGAAGGCTCTAACCTATTGGAATGGTTATGGCGGGGATGTATTGGATATCTTAACACCGTCTCAGTCGCCCGAAGGCTCTAACCTATTGGAATTGTTATTGTTGCATGTGATAAAAAAAACAGCATGATTGCTGTCTCAGTCGCCCGAAGGCTCTAACCTATTGGAATACCATAATCATCAACACTTTACAACAAACTCCCAACCCAATTCCCAATAAATAAGGCGCAATATACGACAATCTATCAACACATTACAAGGTTTATTGAAAAAAGTTCGCAAATGGTTTGTTTTGCGGGCCATTTTTTAGGCTTTTGAATTTTTATTTTTACACAAATTTCAGTCAAACAATCGTTTAACCTCAAAAAAAAGTTCGCAAATGGTTTGCAGAATCCCCATAAAATGGCATTTGCGAAAAAAGGGCTTTTTATCCCTTTTTTGCCTATTGATTATCAAAGGGTTATAAAACCGTAAAAGTCCATTTTTCGCAAGAACTTCGGCTTCACCGGTTTTTTGTACCATTTGCGAAAAAATTCAGGCTTCCTTTCAAGTGATAAAAACACGATATTGATCGTAAATACCTGTAATACAATTAAATGCTAATTTTCGAAAAGTTCGCAAGAAGTTTTAACATTTAGTGATAGCCTCACTGGGAGTGAGACGATCACTAGCGCATCAGACCATTACAAGCTCGGGGGCAAAACCGGTCTTTTTCCCGATACTTTCGCGTTTCATCACACACGGCAAGCATAGGAAATAATACAAAACAATGTCCTCATCTTCATCGGCCAATTTGAGGATCCGGGCCTGCATTTTCTTGATCTTCGCCTCGGTGAGCAGGCACTCGAAAACGCTTTCGTTGCAGCGGATCCCGTGCTGTTCCAAAACTTTGGCAATCTTGTGCCGCCTGCGGTTGTCGGCAATGTCGTAAGAAACTACAATAAACTGTTTCATGGAAAAAGGTTGAAATAATTGGAAATAACTTGAAAGACATAGAAATAAGTTGAAATAATTGGAAATAGATGGAAATAATTAGAAATAGATAGAAATACTTGGAAATATATAGAAATATTTGAGACGTGCAATGACCCAATCATTTTCAAATTTTCAAATTAACTCATTTTCAAATCGTTCTCTTTTCCTTTTTTCGTTCTCCGTTCTCCCTTCTCCGTTCTCCATTTTCCCCTTGCCCTTACCATTTTGGCATATAGGGTTTGTACTTCTTTGCCGAACCATCGAGGTATTTCACAAGGGCATTGGCCTGGTGTTGAATGATCTCGTGGAAACGCATCTCCCGTTTGCGGAAAACTTCCATCGTATTGACCCGGTCGATCACTTTGTGTGCCACCAATTTGCGGGTCTTTTCGTCAAGGAGGCCGTTCACCGATTTCAGGTTCTTGCTTTTCATCACAAGGGCAATAATTACACGGTCAACGGCTTGTTGCCTGAACTCTTCGATCAGGTCGAAAACCAACGAAGGGCGGTTTCCTTCCGGTTTGTGAAGATAGCTTAGGCATGGGTTCAGCCTTGCGAGGATAATCGCCTCGGTCACCCTGGCATAGAGGATGCCATAACCATAATTCAACATGCAGTTGAACAGGTCGGTAGCCCCTTGCCGTTCCCTCCCTTGAAAGGTCGATTTCTGTTTTACGAGGACCTCCACCATCTCCCAGTAATCGGCAGAAGCCTGGCCTTCGATGGCGAACATCTTCAGCCTGAACGCGTCGAGATCGCCATCGTGCTTCAGCTCCATTGAAGCAACCGCGTGTTTGTCCATGCTTGCCATGAATTTTGGGAACATGCCCCTGAACTTCTCGTTCCGTTTTAAATAGTACTTCCCATAATACCTGAGCAGGTTGGCCTGGTTGTTGATTTTCCCAAAAACGAAATTGCGGACCATCATAAACCCTTTCTCATTTTTGTATGCATCGAGTTGTGCAACACCTGTTTGTGATTCGAAGAATGATGGATTGACAAGCATAGCATAGGGCATTCCGTCTTTCCCCAGAAAATCGATGGAGATCTTGTTTTCGGCACACGCTTGCACGAGATTGGACGAAAGGCTTACCCCTTCGGATAAAATGGTGATGTTCCTGAGGTTGATGAAGGCAATCTGCTTTAAGATATTCCCATTTTTGCGGACCACTACATTTTTGTCGGTTTTCCCGATCATGGTTCCTGGTTGCGTGATCGCAAGGTCGAAACCCGAAGCTTCGAGTTTCTGGAATTCGTGTTTGCGCGCCAAAACCGCTTCCTTGCTTTTGAGCGTTTTGGTCTTTAACGGGCGTTTTTCCTTTTTGACATTCGCAATCGCCTTTGATTGAAGGGAATGTTCCTGGATATAATCGGTCTTGTGGATGTTGTGGGTTTCGGAAAGGAATTGAACATGGCGCAGTTCTTCCAACAAAGCCATCTTCTTGTGTTTCCCCTTGTCGATTGTTTCGAACCGCAAACGGAGGATCGCCATCATCTCGTCATCCAATTTTTCGAGTTTTTCCTGTGGCACCAACCGGGCATAGAAATTGGCAATCCCCTGGACTGTTTCCTTCAGTTTTGGGGTAACCAAACCTTGACCGATCCCCGCCGCTTCTGCCATTTTTGCGACCAACCGGTTGAATTTCTTTTCCGAAAGGTCAACCACGCCGTTGTTAAAAAAGATGCCGAGAAATTCAAAGCCCTGACTAACAGGTATTACCGCAGCACCTTCGTTAAGTGCAAGTCCCAGATGTTTCGAAAGCAGGTCGATTGCTTCGGCCATTGCCTTTTTAGCGTCTTCTTCGGTACGGCCCAAAATGATAAAATCGTCGGCATACCGCACAAAACCATATCCGTGGTCAACCATCAGTTTATCGAGCGGATAAAGGTAGAAGTTGGCCAACAACGGCGAAATGACGCCGCCCTGCGGGATCCCTTTTTTGGTTTCCTTCCATTTGTAGTTACGGTCCACACGCCCCATTTTTACGAACATGCGGATCAGCTCGGTCGTACCGGGACTTTTCAGATAGGCGGAGAGCTTCCCAAACAATGGGTCGTGCGGGATCGTGTCGAAAAAATTGTCGATGTCGCAAGAAGCTAGCCATGTATAATGCTCATTGGCAATGAGGTGCCTGACATGGTTGATGGCTTTTACAGGACCCTTGTTGGCACGGTACGCATAGCTGACGTTCAGGAAGCTTCGTTCGAGGAGGGGAGTCACCACGTTGGTGACAGCGGTCTGCACGATTTTATCGCTTACGGTCAATAAACCGAGGCGCCGTTTCTCGAATTCGTTTTTCGGGATAAATGCCTCCCGATAAGGCAGTTGCACATAATTTCCCGATTTGAGCAGGCCCACAAGCTCTTCGAGGTTTTTGTCGATCGTCACCGCATAGTCGTTCACGGTCTGGAAGTCGATGCCCCCTGCGGTGTTTTTCTCCTTTACGCGGAGCCATGCCGAATAAAGGGTTTCGTTGTTGCAAATTGAGTTCAAAAGTTGATCGTCCATAGGTAGATGGGAGTTATGATTGTATTGTGTATGTGGTGAGTTCCAAATTTTGAAATTCTAAATATCCTTCTCGCATGGTCTGGAACTCCGATAGGAGTGCAATATTTGTAGAAAAACATCCTTCTCCCCTGGAGGCGGCGCAATCAGTAATTTCAAAAAAGATCAAATTGACAATGCGCCGCAACGCAACTGCTCAAAAAAGGAGATTGAGCAAAAGGGTATTGTAAATATCCGGTTGTGGAACTTCCTTTTGGAAAACCATTTACCATCCTTGTACGAACAGCCAGCCGTCAGTTGCCAGTTGCCAGCCCAATGCGCCAACATTTCCATTGAAAGGGTTCTCTCACCGTCCGAAATCAGGGTGGCGCTTTTTTGAACATTCGATCGCGGACGGTTGCCGCCCATCATTCCACTTCCAAATTTCCCCTACAAACGCTGACAGGACGTCCGACGATAGGATTTCAAAATAACAACAAACGCTGAGAGGTCGTCCGACGCTGTCAGGTTTGTAGCGTTTCAAAACCTGACAGCGTCGGCTTGCCGACCTGTCAGTGTTGGATTTTGAAATGCAAAACAATATCGTAGGGGTGGACCTGTGTATCCACCCTTCTATAATGGATCCATTTGTGTTTATCCGCCCTTTTGGAATTTCATCAAATCTGAACCTCGCCTTTAAACCGGGACTTCGGCTTCGCTCAGTCACCTATGAAAGTGCAACCCAAAATAGACGGTACTGATTGGTGGTACTTTCTTGTTATAAAGCACGGTCGGTCATTGAGCGAAGTCGAAATGACAGATTGATTTAGTCATAGCCTCACTTTGAGTGAGACTATGACTATTTTAGTCGCCCGAAGGCTCAATTAACCAACCAGATGGGCTGCAATTCCCATTTGGTTGGTTTTGTTTTATTTTGGCTCAAACATGTCAATGAACTTTGAGATAAAATTCTGATAAATCTTATATATCAATAAGTTAACCTCATGTTCAACCCACTTTTATTGGAGTTGATACTTTTACTTCTCTAAGTAACAGGTCCCTGAGCGATGGTTGCTGAGCGATGGTTGCTGAGCGAAGCCGAAGCAAGCCGAAGGGCCGGTTCCGTAAACTACACCGGGGGTTATTGGCTTCGCCGATTTTCAATTCAAATTGAACCACTCCGTGGTTCTATGGCATTTCAACAGATTCCATTTACTTTCTCCAAATTAATACACGATGCTGTATTTTCCCATCCCAAAGGTGGTTGTCGATCCGGCATGAAGGAAACTGCCAAGTGTGAGAAGCGGCATCCATTCGTTGAGCCCATCGCCTTCCCAGGTGATCTGTCCTATCAGGCCGTCAAAATTCATGGTGGTATCCTGTGTACCCGAATAGCGTTTCCAATCCACCTCCTGAAGGTTTGAACTGCCGATTTTTATCCATCTCATTTTTGGAAGTGCTTTCAATTCTTCTTCCGGCCAGGGTGCACCACAATGGAAATGAGCCAGCAACCCGATCCGTTGCGCCAGCCGTTGGATAAAAAAATCAAATTCGGGAGGGTCAAGCACAAGGTTTCCCTCATCTTTCAGCCTTAACGGATTTAGGAAGTCAAGGGTGATTTGGTCAGTAAGCTCCTGAACGGTAATATTCTGGATCGAAAGCGAGTCCGGTTGACCGAAATAGGGGATTAGACCATAGTTTAAATCATGACCAAGTGCTTGTAAACCAATTGGCCGGAAGCGTTTGCGCCCTTGTCCTATGCCTTTTTCCCCCATCCGATAGAACGCACGGATTATTAAGGGCAAATGATCCACAGCCTGACCGATCAGGGTAAGGACGAAGCCAAATGTTTCGCCAGGTTGGAAATCCGTTTTGTTCCCGGGCATTGGATCGATGATGTAGGGGTGCGGGCTTTTCGGATATTTCCGTTGATTGGGGTGCTGCGGAGGAACATAGCTGTTGTACAATTGCGAAAAAGGGCAACCGAATTGTTCCGTGCACTTTTCGCAAGGCTGCCCACGATTGGAACAAGCTTCGCTTTTTAATGTTTCGCCCAGGCACCCACGAAAGGCGGAGCCTTTGTACACCGGCAAAACAATAGGCTCGATGGCTTCAAATGTCACCTGTAAACGGACAAAGTTGACAGAAGGGAGAAAAGTGAGAGAGTTCATAAAAATATATTCAAAAATTCGGGACATATCATCAATCTATCGGATAATTACTATACTCCATCAAATTGGTGCAATCATTCAGCCCAATGGTTCGAGATCGCACCGTTTTGCGGCGATAACACGACAATTTAAAAGGTGATCGCACAATTTAAATGCGATATTGTACCTTTTTACTTAGGTGTTGCCCAGTTTTGCCTAGGTAACGCTCCAATTTGCTATGCTGCCTTACCAATTTGCTACGGTTGTTGTATTCATTGGTGCGATAACGGAACCAAATGTTGTGTAACATTTAATATTGCTTTCAATAAATGCTCTATGAACGTTGGAAAAGCCGTCCTTTATCCCGGAAAGGACGGCTTTTGGCGTATCCGGTCTTTATTTGGCCGGTTCGGAAGGGGCTGCCGGTGTCTGCTTGTAGAGTTTGCCAAGCTCATCGACAACAGTTTGCATGCCGGGTTCTTTCATTTTCAATGCCATTTTGGCTTTCATATAGATGAACCTGGCAATTTCGTAAGATTCGGCACCCGACAATTGCTTGGTGTCGCGTACCATCTCGACCAATTGGAGCAAATCTTTCTCAATTGCCGAGAGGGTTGTATAGAGGTCGAGGTCGTGCATGCCGGCCAGGACCATTTCGGTTCCAGGATTGATCGCATTGTTTCGCGAAGCATAGTCATAAGCTTTTTGGGTAAATGGTTTACGCCCATCGTCCAACATCTGCAATGCCTTTCGATCAGTGTCAGAAAGTTTGATCAAAAAGGGCATCATGTTTTTTAACGCAGCAATACCCTGAAGGATCTGATCCTTTGTTTCTGGTGTGAGAACAACATTGATGCGAGTGTCCATAATATTAAATTTTAATGATTATAAAACCGGACTATATTCAGGCCACATCCGGGCATGTGGAGGTGAATCGGAAGATTGTGTTAATCAAAATTTTTATTGTCAAGTACAATATATTTATATCGCATTAGATCGAGCAAATTGTGGTATAATGAGGCCAAAGAGTTTGTGAAGCTAGAATTCAAACCATTATCCAAGTGGTCTGGAAACCTATTCTGATTATCATTGAAATAGAAAACCGCAGCTTTTTTCAACTCCTTGCTATTCTTTATTCCATTTATTAAAGCGTCAAAGGCTGTTGGAAGGAATGGTGCGACCTTGGGTTGAATTAGGGGAAGGTTGAATTTGTTACCCATATTGTTTATAAAAAGGATATCAAAATCAATTTCATTTAAATTCAAATCAGATCCCTGTTTGTAAAATATCCTGCTCCCATTGAATTTGTTTTCTTGAAAATAATTTTTAATAATCTTTTCTGAATCACCATCGTTAGAAATCACTAAAATTTTAATTTTTTCTTTCAATTCATTCTCTGCAAGATGTTTTTGTATTTTAGTATTCAATGCCTTACTCCATTTTTCATCATTCAAATGAGCATCGAGCTTTGCCTTAATCTTATTTTCTAAATATTTAGTAGTACCAAAGAAGGCAACCCAAAAACCAATAACAGAAAAAGCTAGTGCGCCAATACCGGAAAACCAACCAAGCCCCAATTTCCAAAGCTCCCGATCAGTCTGGTATGCCATTTCCTTGGTCTCGATTACTGTTGTATGGATAAAGTTTAATTTCTCTTGGAACTGATTTAATTCTTTTTCTTGTATGTTGATTTTTTTTTCAACTTCCACAACCATCCTTTTCAAAGAATCAATGTTAGATGGAACATTTTGAGCCATGGTTATGCTATTTAAAGCCAATAAAAGAAAAAATGCTAATTTAATGTTTTTCATCATTTTGATAAATTTTGGTAAATAAAAAATTGGTTTACTTAATGCCGACCATCACTATTCGGCCATTATTGCTTAATTGTTTTACAAAAACTTCCAGAATTTCTCCCTTTTTAGGGATATTTGCTTTTTGCACCAAAGTCAAGACTAGCTGCACTTCGATAACTGTTCCGTTTAAATTGATGGCTACTTTTTTAGGGTCGATAACTGCGGCTTGTAAAAGTGTTTCGTTAGTAACTAGCTCATTAACTTTATTTAAGGGAAGTACTATTTCCTTCTCTTTGGGCATTTCAATTAAAATCCATCCGAAACTTTCATAATCAGTGGTAAAGGTTCGCGACAAAGGAAATAAACTTTCATCATTTTTACCTATTCCTACCAAAGACCTGAGCTGTTCAAAATGGGCTTTGTCTAAAAGAGAACATACGGTATTGTAAAAAAATGATTTACCAGCTCCTAATCTTAGAATGGCTTGTTGATTATTGCCAGTTAATTGTAATAGATCGTTTAACCTCTTTAAAATTAATTGTTTATCTATTGATTGCAAATTTGAAGTGCCAATTTCTTTGATTTCAATTTCAAGTTGGATCTTTGAAAATTTATTGATCAAAGTAAGAAGGGACGTAATATCGGAACTATTCAAAAAAGTCAAAAAGTCGGCAACGAATTCAGGTACAACGGTAAGTGTTAAATTGAATGGGGTATTACTTTTTACTCCTTCGCTGAGCCATGTTATCATTTCATCGTTATTTTTATACAAATGATAACGGCCAGTCTCCCAGACCCCTTTATCATCAGCACAAAAAGAAGCAGTATCTTCAATTCTCAATAAATTGTAGTCACTTTTTTCTCCTCTAAAAAATTGGTAGAATTCCTGTTCAATTTTGGTTGTCCATTCTTTTAAATAATTTTTTTTGTCTGAACTGAATTCAATAATTTCCAGCCATTTATTAAGGATATCTGGATTATTGCTCAAATAGTGATAGAACATTGCTGTTTTTATCGCCCCTTTTATTGAGCTTCCCGGAAAGTAAAGCGACTTGTTTTGACTCGCTGCCAATTTTAATTGACTGTTTTTTTGAGACTTGTAATCTTCAGTCAAGATCGGAATTTCCTTTTCTGATGTAATTGTATCAAGTCCAATACCATTTTCATTCAAAAAAGGTACAATTGAAAAATCGGATTTCGACAACGATACATTTTTCCTTATTTCGTCCATGTAACGATTGAAAAACTCTTTGTTTTCGACCGGGTCAATACTCTTGTCGAGTTTTTCCTGATCGATAAAGAATAGCCGATTTGAACTCGTATAAAAATCGCCAATAGAGGCTATGGTTTCGCCGTTGCCAATATGCACCGGACTTAGTGTTTTACAATTAAGCTTATAATGATGATAATTCGTCATATTAATTTGTATTTAATGGAAGTATAAAACATAACCCATTTCTAACAACCTTGTTGCCATGATCATCAGTTCCAATTTCGACAAGTTTACCTTTAGCATTGCCAGATACAATTGCCCCTTCTTTGATCATCCTGATAAACAATTGTTGACCATTTTCCATTTTGCGGCCACCCCTAATTTTAGTTTCATACAATTCAAATTGCTTAAACTCTAAAGGATTGTCCGGTATTGCCATGGAAATGCAACAATTGCTATTAGTTTGAATACCCGGGAAATTAAAAATATCGTTATTGTCATATTCAGGGTTTCCCAGCACACCTGTTCCGGTTGATCTGCCACCACCAATTCCACTCATACTCATTAAGTAAATTGCCTCTTTTAATCGAACCTCCTGAGCAGAGGCATATAAAAAGTAGTAACCGATTACAATTGATTTCTCAATTTTGGTATTATCAGCAATTTCGATGTCTGTTTCAAAATAGATAGATTGTTTGACATCTTCTTTTCTAAATGGATTCTTGGGTTGAGTAATCTTAGAATAGATTCTCATTTCATTTACCAATTTCTGATCGATCTCATCTATTAAGACAACAAACTTATCCTGAATGATAGAACAAATACAAGGATTAAAAATATCGTTCGGATCTGTTAATGTTCCCCAAACTGATGTTGAGATAAACTCGATCTTTTTAAACTTTTTGTAGTAATCTCTCTTTATGGACTGAGTATTGTATGACAGTGGTTTGGGGAGAAAATAGATAAATGCACCTTCCACATTCAGGTAATAGAACATAGAAGAAATCACCGTTGAACGATCTTTAAAATCATCGATAAATACTTCAACATCAATGCTTTCAAATGCCTGTGCGTAACTATTTACCAAAGAAGAAAAGAGCGTATCCGAGTGAGGATACGCAGAAGTAGTCGCAAGATTTGACTTTTCATCCTGGGCAATTTCGCCAAGATGAAAGTGCGACATGGGCTTTAAGGGGAATCTGACAATCTTCATTGTTCCTTAAATTTAAAATCCCTTACTTCCTGAATAGGTGTTTCACCAAATGGAAAATTTAAGGCAAATTGACTGAATTCGACTTTTCCATATCCTCTTGATCCACTTCCTCCCAAGTAATCGTTTTCCAATAGCTTAAATCCCAATTTCAAGGTATTGAGTAAATTTAAAATATTCGTTCTATCGGAATCATAGACGTCCAAAACCATATCTAAAATGAATATTGATTCTGGTGAAACTCTTTCAGCATGCCGTGGATTTGCAACCCCGGTTGACCTATTGATTGTATTTTCTGCTTTCTCCTCAATGTCAAATAATTTCTCTTTAATAAAACAATCTCTGGTTATTAACCTTGTAGGGATTTTTGTTTTTACCATTTTTCCCTGATAATTTGTTGTATCTACCTCGTTGCCACTAAACAAAGTTTTTGTTTCAGCCTTATCTTCTTTGATTTCGGAATAACCTTTACTCCTTGCGATTAAATCGCGTAATTTTCCTTTTAATGAACTACCTGGTATATAAGGAATCCCTCCTTTGGTTTTAATCACAGAATTGTCGATACCGCCAATATCAAGATCCGAATCAGATCCACCTATATGTAAACCGGTAATTACTTTAATTTCACCTGTAATTGCTATTTTGTAAATTAATTTTGCCATGACTATTTGTTTTATGCGTTAAGTTTGTGATATGCTACAATTGATTCCATAAAAGCCTGAAAATTGATGATTTGTTGTTTCGATTTTACTTCATCAGTATCAATTTTTTCAATGAAGTCATCAATCATTTCCAGGAACATCTGTCCCTCTTTTTTATCAAGCCGTGCTTGAATATATGCTAACTTAGGACGTATTAGCTGAATTTTTCTAAAGTCCATTTCCTCTCCTCGAATCATCTGAAATGCATTACGTAACTGGGTGTAAGTAATGAATTTACTTACAACCTTCATCATCTTTTTTGTGTCAGAGATGATCCTTTTGACATCATCATTTTCTGCATTATTAACATTTAAAACCAAGTCTGCCGTATCTTTAAAATACGTTTCAATGAATTTTTCCATAATTATTAATTTTTATTGTCTTGTTTCTAATTCGACCATTCGTGCAGCAATCGGGAAGAAAAACCTATAGCGATAATCTTTATCCGGGTCATCGATTGCCTGATTAAGGTGTTTTTCAAAAGTGTTCAGAATGTCGTTTAATTCTTTGTTCTTTCCTTGTTTGTTCACTTCCCTTAGATGGTAGGCTAATTCCCAAAAATCGGATAGTTCTATTTTTTCGATATTCTCCTTCTTTAATGCTGCTTTTCGGGCATTCATAAGAAGTGATTTTGCACTCTTAGGAACAAAACTTTCCAATTTAACCTTTACATCCAGAATTGCTTCCCAATCGTGCCATTTTATTACAGTATTGAAAATTGAAATACTATTTTTGGTTGGATACTTCACCTTTGCCTGAAGCAACGCATCTTCGGCCATTTCTGCAAATCGCACCACAGGAAATTTTGAATTAACTATAATTACACCTGCTGATATTGTTGGTTTATTTTCCTTCCCGAAAAATGAATCATGCTTCCAAAATTCAGTAAATTGTTTATTGATCTCAAATGCCATATCAATAATTGCATCCCAACCCCCAACAAAAAAGCAGTCGTCCCCACCTGAAATTATACTGTAAACATGTTCATTGTAATGGCTCTTGATCAAATCGAACATTTTATCCTCAAAAAAAGACCGGAATTTTTCAGATAAGATTTTATGCTCCTGGCTATTTGAAAGATTTTGAAAAATGGAACCCAAATTGTCAACATCCATCTTTAAAATACCAAGTTTTTGGGTGTTACCCATTTTACCTGCTATATCCTCAAAAGTTAATACATTTCCAATTTTGGTTGGAAAGAAGGTATCAGGTTTGTCCTTAAGAGATGATGATTCGTTATCAGGTTCAACATCAGACAATAATAATTCGTAATTTAAAAAGCAGATCGAATTTGCCGTTATTTGCAAATTCCCATTAGTACGACTTCCTATACTGAAGGATTTTATTCTATGCAAGTATAATTTGTTAAAATCGAACGAATTGTAATTGAAGGGTTTAAAAACATCTTCATAATTACTACTATTAAACAGTTTATATTTCTCTACTGTATTAAGCTTGTTCAACTCATTCAGTTTTGATCTGTAATTTGATTTTGAATTAAATTCAACATGAGTCAAAATGACATTTAATCCAATTTTACTAAGTGCGGAAACTGTTTCGGATTTATAATTATCAAAAATTTCATCTTTTTTGTCTTTGTTCGGAACAATTATGAAAAAATTTCCTCCTGAAATGCTGATCGTGTATTTCTCCCTTTCAGTTTCTGCAACTTCAAATTTTCCGAAAAGATAACGAGCTGAAATGATCGAAATTGCTTTAACAAAAAATGACCTGGCTTTAAGAGACCTTGCTGCCCCATCACTTTTGACATTAAAGATGAATTGCTGAATTCCAGAGATGTCCCCTTTTATCAAAATGAGATTCTCTGAAGTGTCAATAATATTATTTGTATTTTCCATTTAATCAAATTTATTGTGATTTAATTTATAAGCGGTAAAACAATAGGCGCTTCTTACACCTATGATGTATCCCAGGTGGAATGTATCATCGCATAAGGACATTCAATATTTCTTTGACAGTTGGTGTTCTGAAGTTTGATTTCAAAGTAAATCGATGGTTTGTGGCTGACAATATGGAAACCGTAGTGGCCTGTCAGCAACTGGGTTATGGCCTCCATTTCGAGGTTTTTCCCACCGATTAGGAATAGAAAATCAGGATAGTTCATGTTTGAAAATTAGACCCGAAGTTTAACAAAAATTATTTATAGTATCAAGTGTCTACGAAAGGTTTTCAAAATAAACATTCGCGCAAAGACCGCCATGAACGCAAAGGAAAAATACGGAAAAGCCTTTGCGTAACTCCGTGTGCTTTGCGAGACAATAAAAAACTCTCGCAAAGACCGCTAAGACCGCAAAGGGTCGTGATTCAGTTTGGGGAGTTCCGGTTTTTCAAATACCAGGATTAATGCTGACCCCCAGGGGTTTTGAAACGGTTAAAAATTGTTTTAAGAAGTGTCTTCCATCAGAATTGTCATTGTGAGGGAGTGTTCAGTAAATCAGTGGTTTGCAGGATCAGGAAACGACCGCGGCAATCTCGTGTTTGAAGCACTTTCCAGAACTTTGTCCCTGGACTCTGCTCCTGAGTTTGGGATTTCTTCGCTCGCAAGTAATTAATTTTCAGGATTGTAATTCCGAACGCTCACCCGCAATGACACTTCAAGAGGAGGGTTGTGCTTCAAATTAAGGGATTGGTTGTTCTTTATTAGAGGGTTTCATTTCCGTCCGAAACAGCATTGTATCTTTTCCGAACATTCGATCGCGGACGGTCTATGGGGTAGCACTCTTACCCGGGGTTGCGCGGTCCAAGTAAGCGTTTGAACAAAAACATCGTTTTGTGCGGGACCGCTTACCCCGCGCTAATCATGTTTGACCCATTCTGGGTCAGCTGGGTGGTGGGGTTTTGAAACGCTTCCAAAAACAGGAGCTTTAAATCGCAGGTGCGTTTATTTGTTGATATCGTTGGGATTGTAAATCACATGGTCAACGACAGCGGATGTAGGTCTGCACCAACATGGGTCTCCATATAGAAGTTGTCATTGCGAGGGAGTGTTCAGTAAATCAATGGTTTGCAGGATTAGATTGCGACCGCGGCAATCTCATGTTTGAAGCACTTTCCAAAACCTGGTCCCTGGACTCTGCTCCTGAGCTTGGGATCGCTTCGCTCGCAAGTGATTAATTTTCAGGATTGTAATTCCGAACGCTCATTCGCAATGACAGTTTCTAAAACAAGGAATGATTCTAATTCTATTTGGCTATAATTCTATTTTTTCTTCCTATACAAACAACATTCTGGCAATTTATTATAGTCTTCGTCTTTGGCCTTGTACTTTTCGGTATCATGGCCCACCTTAGCGATCGCTTTTTGTATAGCATCGGCGTTGGTTTTATTGGGATCGAACTGAACAGTCAATTGATTTGTGGGGATGTCCCAAACTGCCGAGACAACGCCGGCAACCGATTTAGCAGTGGTTTCGATCCGCTCCTGGCACATCTCGCAATTGCCCGAAACTCTGAATTTCGACTGTTCAGTCCGGACATTTTTTGAATCGCTTTTTATATCCTTTACTACAACAAATGCATTTCCATTTATTTCCCTATTTCCACCTATTTCTTTTTTTCCATTTATTTCTTTATTTCCATCTATATCCATATTTCCCATCGATTCTCTATTCATCATGCTCGGTTTCCCTTCGAGCTGGGCAGCTGCATCGACACTAAAAGTCCCTTGTGTGACAATCTCCTCACCGTCTTTCAATCCATCCGTAACCACATAACTATTTCCTAAAACTGGCCCCAATCCTATTTCCCTGATCTTAAAAATAGCCTCTTTGTCTGACTGTTTTACATACACAACAGAACGTTTGCCTGTCCACAAAACAGCGGAGCGTGGAATGACCAGCTTATCGCGCCACGCATCGAGGTTGGCCTTTACAATTCCATTGGCAAACATTTCCGGTTTAAGTTTGCCTCCTGTGTTGTTTACCTCGACCCGGACTTTCGCCACACGGTTCACAGGATCGATCACCGGGTCAATAAATACAATGGTTCCTGTAAACGAAATACCTGGCAAGGCTGGGATCGTAAACTCCAGTTGGTTGCCTTTGTCAATAAATTGCAGGTCCGATTCGTATGCGTCAAACAATACCCAGACTTTTGATAGGTCGGCAACTTCGTACAAAACCATTCCCTGACTCACATAGTCGCCATTGTTGATTTTCCTGGCAACAATGATCCCATTGACCGTCGAAACAACTTCAAGGTTGGATTGCACCTTGCCCGAATTTTCAATGGCCAATATTTGTTGCTCGGTCAGCTTCCATTGGCGCAATTTTTCTTTGGCCGCCTCATAAATTTCGGGTTGTGATTGTTTCGATTTCGTGGCTTCGAGCAATTCCTGCTGTGCCGTAATCAGTTCAGGCGAGTAAATCGAAGCAAGCACCTGCCCTTTCCGGACCATTTCGCCCGTAAAATTGACCATCAGCTTTTCGACACGTCCTGGAAAATAGGCCACCTGGTTTTGCAACAACCGTTCGTCGGCCTGAACTTTTCCATACAGCCGTACCTCCTTGACCGGTTTATCACGGGTAACCACGGTAGTCAATACATTGGCCAATTGCGCGGCTTCGGGCGTAAAATGGATTGCATCGGGATCGATGTTTGCCCCACCACTTTGGCCGAGCGGAATCAAATTCATGCCGCAGATCGGACATTTGCCAGGTTCTTCCTTGCGGATCTGTGGGTGCATGGAACAGGTCCAGATTTGGGACTTTGCATCATCGGCATGATTGTGAACAGCTTCAGGTTTTGAGGATGAATGGAAAAACAGCCACCCAAAAAAGAGGCCAACAATTGCGAAAAATCCGTAACGGACAAACTGGTTTGAAAATATCTTTCTCATTTTGATTGTTTTAATTAGTATCCTGAATTGGCCATCAATTGTTTTAACCTGGCAATAGCGGTATTGTAATCGGCAACCGCTTCAACCTGCTTCAATTCATAACCGAGGGTCTGCTGCCTGAGACGCAAAACCTCGGGCAATCCGGAACCCGAAACCGAGAAATTTCGCATCGTAATGTTCAACGATTGATCCGATAACTGGAACTGCCTGGAATAGAGGGTAATCCTCCGTTTTGCATCCTCATAGTTTTGAACTGCCTCATAATATGATGTTTGCAAAGAATTGGCTGCTGCCTTGATCCCTTGTTCGGTGGCTTTTGTTTGAAGCATGACCTCCGATTGCATGGCCTTGTATTTCTTCCTGTAAATGGGCAATGTGACCAGGACCATGGGCATCACCATATCTTTTCCGTTCATGGCCGAGGTTGACATTTCGTTCTTATTGATCAGGGAGTAGTTCAAGCCCAAACCAACCATCGGGTAGCCCATTTTTGTGACCATCTGCTTGCGGGCCTCCAACGATTTCTGTTCGTAATGCAGCATCCCAAGCATTGGACTATTTGTGAGAATGCTATCCGAAATTGTCCCTAACGGGATATGCAAAGCCTCAGTCTGAAGGGTATCCGGTGTTGTGACCGCTACATTCATCGGACGGTTCAGGTAACTGTTGAACTTTGCTAAAATGGTGTTGTGCTGGTTTTTAAGCAAAGCTATATTGTTTTCAAGGTCATTGATTTCGATTTGGATTCCATAAACATCGGTGAGACCTGAGCCTCCCGATGGTGAACCCATTGGACTGCTTTGCATTGCAGGAGTGCTTTGGGCAGTTCCTGAACCCATTGGATTGCCCGAATTGCCACCCATATTTTGTCCGCCAGACGGTGATTGTGAAATGTTTGATGGGTTACCTTTTGAAGTTTGGGGCGTACTGTTGTTTCCTGTCGGTGCCGCCCTAAACTTGACAAGCGACAACCTTTCAAGCGATGTTAAAATTTCGAGGTTCTTTTCCGATATTCGGATATTCGCCTGGTTTTTGTACAATTCATACCACGAACTTTGTACATCATAGAATACCTGCAATTTAGCATCCCTGAACAATTCAAACTTAGCTTTGGCCATCAGGCTCATCTCGTCTTTGGCAGCTTTTAACACGCCAAACCACGGAAACATCTGCATCAGCCGGATGTCTGCAACCTGCTTTCCGCCTACCAGTTCCATCGGACTCAGGAAAATCCCCGTTGTCAATTCGGGATCGGGTAAACTGCCAACCTGGGGAATTTTCTGTAAAGCTGCTTGATATTCTGCATATTTCTGTAGTACAGTGGGATTGTTTTTTGTGGCTAGTCCAATATAAACTTGTAAGGAATCCTGTGCATGAACTGTTCCTGCCTGAAAAAGGAAGAAAATGATTCCAATAAAAGTGAATTTGAATAATCGACGCGATGACAAATCGGGACGGGAAATCGCTAACAAGTCAATCATCCCTGAAAGGGTTGAACCTAAAGTGTTTTTAATATTCAACCCTTTCAGGGTTGTAAGTTCATTTATGATTCCTTTCCACCGGTTACACCGGTGGTTATTCAAATTATACCCTTTCAGGGTATTTGACCTATTTGTTTTCATTTTGTGTCAAATTTGCATTTTTCTTTACCGCTTTTTCCCTCCACATCGACTGAAACAACGGAACCACAAATACCGTCATTACTTGGATGACCATTCCCCCAAATGTCGGGATGGCCATCGGGATCATGATATCGGCACCTTTTCCGGTTGAGGTAAGGACCGGCAGCAGCGCAATGACTGCTACTGCGGTAGTCATCATCGCAGGGCGGACACGTTTTAAACCTGCGGCAACCACTGCCTCACGGACTTCGTGGGCGGTTGCCGAATGGCGTTGTTCAAAAATCTGGTGAATGTAGGTCCCCATAATAACCCCATCGTTTGTGGCAATCCCAAACAGCGCAATAAACCCGACCCAGACTGCCACGCTCAGGTTTATTGTGTGCATCTGAAACAGATCGCGCAGGTTGATCCCGGCAACCGAAAAGTCGAGGAACCAAGTTTGACCATAAAGCCACAACATGATAAACCCTCCCGCAAAGGCCACAAAAACCCCTGAAAAATGAATGAATGAGGCAGTTACAGTTTTGAACTGGAAATACAGCAACAACAAAATCAGGATCAGACTGATCGGGATCACGATGGAAAGCCGTTTAGTGGCACGGATTTGTTGTTCGTAAT
Source organism: uncultured Bacteroidia bacterium (assembly GCA_903927965.1). Classification (GTDB taxonomy): domain Bacteria; phylum Bacteroidota; class Bacteroidia; order Bacteroidales; family Prolixibacteraceae; genus JAAFHB01. The sequence continues at coordinate 17,714 of CAIYPA010000270.1, forward strand.
TACCGGCAAATTTATAGGAGACCCCGGCCTTCAGGTTAAGTTCCCCAGAATCTATCTTTTTCTTCAGGAAGCTGGAAGCTTCTTCCACAACATCGACTTCGGCTTTCCCATCAACCTTATCAAAAATCACATAACCTGTCAGGAAAGTATTTTCGCTTCTGATCATTTGCGCACCCCGCGTATAATCAAGATCGGCAATCTCCCCAAGCGGGATCTGAACACCGTTCATCGTAGGGATCAAAATCCGTTTGAGTTCGTCAGGATTGTCCCGGAGTTCACGCGGATAACGCACCCTGATCGGAAACCTTTCACGCCCTTCGACAGAATTGGTGAGGGTCATTCCTCCAACTGCGACCTGTAGCACTTCCTGTACATCACTGACTGTCAATCCAAAACGGGCCATTGCCTCACGGTTCAACCTGATTTCAATAAATGGTGCGCCTACGGCACGGTCGTAGAATACCGATGAACCTTTAATTGATGGGACATCTTTCAAGGCTTGTTCAAAAGCAAGCCCCGCCTTTTCAATCGTCACCAAATCAGGGCCATACACTTTTAATCCCATCGGAGCCCTCATCCCTGTCGAAAGCATCACAAGCCGGGTTTCGATGGGTTGAAGTTTTGGCGCCGAGGTGAGCCCCGGAATATCGGTGACCTTAACGATCTCGTTCCAGATGTCGTTCGGATTTTTGATCTGCGGACGCCATTGACGGAAGTATTCACCATCGGGATCTGGGATCAGGTACAAGTTGATATTTTTTGAAATGGATTGAAATGTGGTGGAAATAGTTGAAATAGATGGAGATGGATTGGTAATATTTGGAAATAAGTTGAAATAAGTTGAAATATTGGTGTATGGTTTTTCAAATTTAACCCAGTTTCCTTTAACTAGAATATGAAAAATATCGTTCTCCTTCTCAAAACGGATTTGCTCAATATCTTCAATTTTATTTCCATTTATTTCTGTTTCATTTCCATTTACCTCCCTATTATTTCCATTTATTTCTACTATATTTCTATCTATTTCTATTGTACTTCTAACCTTAGCAATATCCAGATGATAATATCCGTCCTTGTCTGTTTTGTACTTCTCCCGTAGCCCGTCTTCATCAAGCAGGTATTCGGAACGGTAATTGATCGTGTTTTCGAACATCTGAACAGGTGCGGGATCGAGGGCAGAATTGACACGCCCCCATTTTCCAACAGCCACCTCGACTTCTGGAATTGTGGAAAGCCGTTTGTCAAGCGTTTCGATGTATTGAAGGTTTTTTTCGATGCTTGTGTGGGGCATACTGGTTGGCATCAAAAGGAACGAACCTTCGTTCAGCGATGGCATAAATTCCTTGCCAATGCCTGGAAACCGCTTTACAGGACTTTGCCATGCAGCAGTTTGTTTAAAACTGTGCCATCCCATCTTTTCAAAGGTTGACGCAGCAAAACCAAACACTTTGTCAAATCCGATCCATACCAGCACACCAAAAAACAATGTAAAAATGGGGAGCATCAGGAATTTCAATTTGTTCTGCAAGCCCCATCTCAGGATGGGTTCATAAAAATGGACCATCGACATCAGTCCCGCGAGTATGACAACAACAATTCCCGATACAAACAAATAGTTGACAAACAAACTGTTGTGTGCGCCTAATGGCAACCATTCTTTCGACAGGAAATATACGGCCACAAGTACAGTGATCGCAATGTTGATGATGTTGGGAAATTCGCTGCGCTTTTCGGTCCACCGGGTTTCAAAAAGGTTGTTGATCCCGATTGCGATCAATGCCAAAGCCGGCCACGAATGGAAGATTAACGTGAAGATCAATCCGGCAACCATCAGTGATATATTCCATATCCTGCTGATTTTCTTTTTGTTGAACTGAATATCAAAAAGCAGGTGCATCAAGGTTGGCAGGACAACAATTCCGAGGACAAATGCCGAAACCAGGGCAAAGGTTTTTGTCAATGCCAGTGGGTGAAAGAGTTTTCCTTCGGCAGCTTCCATGGCAAAAACGGGAAGGAAACTGACAATCGTCGTGGCAATCGAAGTCACAACGGCATCGCGTACCTCAGTGGTCGCTTCGTAGATGACTGACATTAACCGTTTCCCTCTAATATCTTTATTTTCAGGCATTTCGAGATGTCGCAGGATATTTTCCACATCGACAATCCCGATATCGACCATTACGCCGATTGCAATTGCAATTCCCGATAAGGCGACCACATTGGCATCAACGCCAAAAACACGCATCAGAATAAAGGTCATCAGTACCCCAATGGGCAACAAACCTGCGACAATCACCGATGCCCGGAGGTTCATAACCAATACGATGATCACAATAATGCTGATCAGTATTTCGTGCGACAGTGCCGATTCGAGAGTGCCAATTGTTTCTTTGATCAATCCAGAACGGTCGTAAAACGGTACTATTGTCACTTTTGAAATGGTACCGTCTGGCAAAGTTTTTTGGGGAAGGCCTGCTTCCAGGTCTTTGATTTTTTCTTTGACATTGTTGATCACCTCCATCGGATTGGAGCCATAACGGGCAACCACCACAGCCCCAACAGCTTCGGAACCCTCCTTGTCGAGGCCGCCACGCCGTGTCGCTGGCCCAAAGGCAACCTGGGCAACTTCCTTAACCCTCACGGGGACATTGTTGCGGACAGTGACCACAGAAATTTCGAGGTCTTCCAGGTTTTTGACATAGCCCAAACCACGGATGATGTACTCGACATTGTTGAGTTCAATCGTTTCCGCCCCAATGTCGAGGTTACTTTTGCGCACGGCATTCATCACCTCCATAACCGTTACGCCATAGGCTTTCAAAGCTTCGGGGTTCAGGTCCACCTGATATTCCTTGATGTACCCGCCGACTGAAGCTACCTCTGAAACCCCTTCAGCGGTAGCAAGCCCATATTTCACGTAGAAATCCTGTATGGTCCTCAATTCCTGGGGATCCCATCCTCCATTCGGTTGTCCGGTCTTGGGATTCCGCCCTTCGAGCGTAAACCAATAGATTTGTCCAAGTCCGGTTGCATCGGGTCCCAATGAGGGTTGAACACCTTGCGGTAAAGTGCCTGATGGTAAAGAGTTTAATTTTTCAAGGATCCGGGAACGGCTCCAATAGAATTCAACCTTGTCTTTAAAAATGATATAGATAAACGACATCCCAAACATCGAAGTGCTTCGGATGGTTTGCACACCAGGTATCCCGAGCAATGCTGTAGTCAGTGGATAAGTGATCTGGTCCTGGATATCTTTCGGCGAACGTCCCATCCATTCTGTAGCAATTATCTGTTGGTTGTCGCCAATATCGGGGATCGCGTCAACTGAAATCGGATCACGTGGGAGCAGGTCTGTTTTCCAATTAAACGGCATTACCACCATCCCGTAAACTACGAAGGCGATAAGCAGGATAAATGTGATCAGCCTGTTTTCGAGGAAATATTTGACGAGACGGTTGAACATGGGATCGAAAGATTAATGCAACAAATTAAATATTAGTCAATTGCAATGATGGGAAAATTGAAATGGATAGAAATAAATTGAAATATGGGAAGACTACCCTTTAATTCCAACATCATGCAATTGACTAATTTGTGAATCAAAACCTACCTGTATTTACAACATGATGGCAAACCGTTGTAAGTTTTGTCGTCCGATTTGCCTTTTTCGTTGTCGTGACCAACGGCAGCTACTTTTTTGCCGATCTGGTCAAGATTGGTTTTGGTAGCATCGTAAGTCACCGCAAGCAGTTTGGTTTCGGAGTTCCATTCGGCTTTGGTGACGCCATCGAGCTTTGCAGCTTTTTCGATCCTTGTTTTGCACATTCCGCAATTACCCTGAACTTTAAGGGTTTCCGTCTTTGTTGCACCGGCACTTTTGGTTGCTGCCGACTGAGCAGATACGTTTGAACACATCACTGCCATCATTAGGGCAGCAAAAAACAATTTAACTGTTTTCATAGCTTTAAAAAATAATTGATTGATAAAAAAATGGAAATATAAAATACACTGATTCAAGACGATAGGAATCATCCTGTAAAGGGGGTAAAAAATCAAATCAAATCCGGAAAACGCAAATGGCTGTCAGGTCAACGGAATTCTTTCGGAAAATGCCCGGTGGACTAAAAACAGGGTGTGAATTGTATGCAAAAGCAAATTCACGAACAACTTCCAAAACCGGGGTTGCAAAAACAGGCACGATTTTGTGGGTCAAATCGATGCTTAAGGATGTAGATGGGGAATAGTTGGAGTCAACTGAAAGGGTTGACAATTCATTTGCACAACAATGCGACTTAAAGAATTTGCCCGGCGGGGATGTCAATTCAGCCTCATCTTCCATACCGCATGTGGCCTTTTCTGCTGTGATTGAGATCTTTACAGCGGCAAGTTTTCCACAGCAAAAGTGGGATGCCACTGAAAGGTGCAAACCTGTCAGTAGAACCAAAACGGCCATTGCTATGGAGAATCCCTTTTTCATGTTGCAATAATAACGAATATTATTAAAAAAGGTTTTAAAATCGTTGAAAATTCTGATAGGGCTTATTTAAATCCAAAGATAAAAGGGACAACGAAAATCACGATCAATGTATAGACCATATAAACAGTCAGGTAACGTGCAACTGTTTTTTCAACATTAACCAATTGATTCTCCTTAAAATAAGCATTGTACAGATTTTTTGCAAGCAGGATCAGGTTGATGAAGATCAGGATATTTGAAACCAAAACAATTGTCCGGTTTGGGGTTAGCCCTACAGAAATCCTTGTCAGGATGGCGATCAGGGCAACCATATTGGTCACTATAGTCAAGATGGCCAGTAGGAAAAGGATCAACACATTCAGGTCTTTGGTTTTCGATTTATCCAATTCGGAAATTGAAAAAACGATGATGGCCATCACAGCGATGATCATCACATTGAACAAGATCAGAAAGTCCCTATCCTCAAGGATGTGTTTTGCGGAAAAAGCCATTGCCACCAGATAAACACCCAATGTGACCAGTACCAATGGGGTAAAAACCCTGGCAATTACAGGTGCAATTTTGCTGGTCAGATTTGGATAGGTGCGCAACAAAAAAGAGGAGAGGATAGGAGCAGCGACTCCTCCAAATACAAAGACATATTGGGAATAGAACTTCAGCACTTCGATCTTGATGACCAAAAACAAATTCACAGTAAGTGCTGTCATAACCATGCCCGCCAAAAGGATAAGGCCCGTCATAATGATCAGTTCACCATTAAACCGGATAAAATCGATCCGTTTTTCGATATCTTCATAATTAAATGATACAAAGGACAATCCAAACAAACACCATAAAAACAGGGGGATATGGATAAATGAGAGAATGACCGAATCGCTTTTCACGGTAGGTAAAAGGTTTACAAACAGCAGCAAAACAAAAATTACAATCCCATACACAATCAACTTCCTTTTGTCGAAAAAACGGTTTTGCCAGAACGTATAAAGGATCAACCCATTAAAGACGATAATTGCCAGGTCTCTGGTATAGAAGAACTTAGAATCTATTTGGGAAAACAGTTCAGGAAGTTTGATCAATAGCCCGGAAAACAATGAAAGTAAGACAACTGCCAGGAAGTCAGGCTTACTGAATTTTTCAGTTTTGACAACGGGTTCAGGAGTCAGCCGGATTTGCCAAAACCGGACAAGCTCAGAATCATTATCGTTGGAAACTTCAGAAAAGGATTTCACGAATTCGGCACGATTTTCCCGGTATAATTTTTCAAGCATCTCAGGATCCGCGAGGTGATCAATAATTTGCTGTTTCATGGTTACAATACATTAAATTTGATTCTTTGTGAAACTTTGTCCCGCAAGTGCTGGATTGTGATTGAAAATCAATATACCACAAAATCATTAAGCCACTAAGATTTACAAATATAAGGTTAAAAAAAACGAATTAAGGAGGGTTTGGTGGATAATCGCTGCAACATTTTGTAATTTTACACCGTTATAATGTTTTGATTAAAATTAAGCACTTTTTAGCGTAAATGAAGATAGATATTATTGACCGGTTGGATGCTATTCCCAGAAAATGGCGGTTGTCTATGATGGGTTTTTGTATTGTATCGCTCACCATCCTGGTATGGGGGAACCAGCTTTATCTGAAAGTTTACGACCCGAACGTAAAAAAAACAGGAATACTCTTTATCTCGACAGGTGCTGAACTACAAAACGTTGCAGACCTGTTGATCAAAGGGGATTTTTTGAAGGACTCCTCTTCGTTCAGATGGGTGGCTGCACGTAAAAGTTACGCCAATCAGGTCCATCCAGGTGCTTACAGGATCAAAAAAGGGTGGGGAAATAACCAGTTGATCAACCTACTTCGTTCAGGCGACCAAACACCCATTAAAGTAACGTTCAACAACATAAGGCTTCGGGAGGAACTTGCCGGTAAATTGGCCCATTACCTAGAATCGGATTCCCTGACTTTTCTAGCGGCTTTCAACAACGAAAAGATCACCGAAGGTCTTGGCCTGACCAAAGAATCCTTTCCAATGTTCATCATCCCAAATACTTATGAATTTTACTGGAACACTTCGCCACTAAAATTCATGGAAAGGATGAAACGCGAATACGATCTGTTCTGGAACGATTCGCGGAAAAAGAAGTCCGCATTGCTGGGACTAACGCCACTTCAGATCGTTACAATCGCTTCAATCGTTCAGGAAGAGACAAACAAGAACGACGAGAAGATGCGGATGGCCGGCGTTTACATCAACCGGTTAAAGAGGGGGTGGCTACTCCAGGCTGACCCAACTGTGAAATTTGCACTCCGGAATTTTGGGCTAAAAAGGGTACTCACTGAATTCCTGTCTGTCGATTCGCCCTACAACACTTACAAATATGCCGGACTTCCACCCGGCCCCATTAATTTCCCAGATAGTGCGACTGTTGATGCCGTTCTCAATGCCGAAACTCACAACTTTATGTATTTCTGTGCAAAAGAGGACTTTTCGGGTTACCACAATTTTGCACAGTCGCTTGCGGAACACCTAAGAAATGCGGCACGGTACCAAAATGCGCTGAACAAGATCAAAATTTGGAAATAAGAAAAGATAGAAATAAATTGAAATAGGGAAAAGAAATAAATTGAAATGTTTGAAATTTGGAGATTTGGAAATGGGGGAAATAGGGAAATAAATTGATATAAAGAAATATAATTGAAATAGAGAGAAACGAATTCACTCAGAAAAGACGTTTTCCTGGTACAATCGTCCTATAGCAAATCGAATATACTTTGAAGGTTTCCCCTTTTGGAAAAGGGGGCAGGGGGTATTATTAAACAATGATCTCAATTACAGCATGTTGCTATATCCTTCTAACTTGTTTCGATTACTAATTTAAATCAAATAAGTTTCGATAACCTGCACTTCCCGTTCCAGTTGAACATTGAATTTCTTTAAAACATCTTCTACAATCATTTCCGACAATTTAAATACTTCCATGCCCGTTGCGCCTCCTTTGTTGATAATGACAAGTGCCTGCTTGTCGTGGACTGCACAATTGCTAACCGACTTCCCTTTCCACCCGGCTTTTTCGATTAGCCATCCTGCGGCAATTTTTACTTTTCCAGACTTAAAAGGATAAACAGGGATTTCGGGATAAGTACTCCGAAGTTCGGTTGCTACTATTTCAGAAACAACAGGATTTTTGAAAAAACTTCCTGCATTTCCAATTGTCAATGGATCAGGTAGTTTTGATTTACGGATCGCAATCACTGCCTGACGGATATTGTGAAGGTTTCTCATTCCAATTTTGTCAACTTCTGTTTCCAATGCCCCATAATTCAAAGTGAAAACTGGTTGTTTGGACAATCTGAAAACAACTGAAGTCACTATAAAATTCTCTTTGAACTGCTCTTTAAAAATGCTTGTCCGGTAACCAAAATCACACTGACTTTGGTTAAGAATTTTAAATTCAATCGTTTGCAAATCCAATCCCTTCACAATTGAAATCACGGATTGGACTTCAACACCATAAGCACCAATATTTTGAACAGGAGCAGCACCCACGGTTCCAGGAATATAAGACAAGTTTTCAACACCGCCCCATCCATTTGTGACGCAATAGGATACAAAACTTTCCCAATCAACTCCGGCACCTGCTTCAACTTCCACGAAATCTTTGTCCTCACTGATTACCTGAATTCCAACCATTTCGGGATGAATGACCAATCCATCGTAATCATTGATAAACAACAGGTTGCTTCCAGATCCAATGATCAATCGTTTCTCATTTTGGGCAATTTTCTCTTTACTAAAAAAATCCAGTAAATCGGTAAAGGTATCTACCGAAAGGTAATATTTGGCAAACGCACCTATCCCAAAGGTGTTTTGTTCTTTAAGTGAATGGTTGTGTTTGAGGATATACATAAGTAATATGAGATAAATACTGTCG
>CAIYPA010000271.1 GCA_903927965.1 uncultured Bacteroidia bacterium
TAAAAGTTACAGAACAAGAAAAGGAAAAACTAAATATCCTTAGAAATGACTTTCATGGTGATTGGAACTATATAATCTCCCCTAATTTGTGACATTTATTTATTGACAGTTCCTAAGGTGTTTTTTCAAAGCTATAATATAATTATATTAGAAAAATATAAAGGACATTGTAATTGAAGATTTATGCCTCTTTTTGTTCCTTGTTCTCAGGAGTAAATTTATAATAAAAGTATTTTATACCTTTTTATATATCCTTGGCTTATCCCGCAAGTCCGAAAAGAATATTTAATATTTCAAATGACAATCAGGCCGAAACGTTAAAATATGTTATACAACATGTTTTAGTATTTTTTAAATTTAAATACCTGTTATATAGGTATTTACTTAATAATGCAATCGATTGCATTTTTAAGTTGTTCTATTGGTATTTTTTTTAGATTTGCCTTGTAACAGCAATATTTTGCATGTAATCTGTAACTTCTTAATTATCAATTATATGCAATTACCTATAATTCAATGAAAAATAATTAGTTTTAACGTAAATTAACTAAATGGACATGTATGAAAAATGATGCACTGCAAAATTTTTTACTGAAAAGGCCTCAACATCTTTTTGCAACGTTTTTTTTAGTTGGTATTCTTTCGCTCTTCCAACTAAGTGCTTTTGCACAGCAAAAAACAATTTCGGGTACTGTGACCGGTGAAGATAAAACTTCAATACCGGGTGCTTCGATTGTCGTGAAAGGGACAACCATCGGAACAGTTACCGATTATGAGGGTAAATTTACTCTGTCGATCCCGGCTACTGCCAAAATTCTGGTCGTAACTTTTGTGGGACTTGCACCACAGGAAATTCCCATTGGTACTGGCAACATTTACAATGTAATGTTGACCGAAAACAAGATTAAGATCGACGAGGTAGTTGTAGTCGGTTATGGAGCCCAAAAGAAAGAGAGCGTAGTTGGTTCAATCGCCCAACTTTCGAACGAGAAGCTTAAACAAACCGGAAATGTCACCGACCTCCGGCAAGCCCTTGAAGGTCAGATCCCTGGAGTTGTGGCGCTCACGACTTCCGGTGAACCTGGAGGGATCCTCACAGGTGAAAGTGCCACCAATATTTTTATTCGTGGACAAAACACCTGGAACGGTGGTCAGCCCCTTGTTTTGGTCGATGGTGTTGAACGGAGCATGAACAACATCGACGTCAACGAGGTCGCCAGCATGTCGGTTTTAAAGGATGCTTCCGCTACAGCAGTATTTGGTGTGAAAGGTGCCAACGGAGTTATCCTCATAACGACCAAACGTGGTACGGAAGGGAAAACCACCCTGAATTTCAGTTATAACACCACTGCTTCTATGCTTTCAAAACAGCCTGAGAAACTCGACTCTTACGCAGCCATGATGGCAAAGGACGAAATCATCGAGCGTGAAGGTGTTCTGAACCAGCCCTCGTGGGGAGCCTATGTACCTTATGAAATCGTTCAGCGGTACAGATTGCCACAGACTGCCGAATATGCCCAGATTTATCCAAACGTTAACTGGCAGGATGCGATGTTCAAAAAGATGGGGTTTGCACATAGGTTGACATTGAATGCCCAGGGAGGAAGCAAGGCCATTCAATATTTCGGTTCATTGGCCTATCTTCACGAAGGTGACATGTTTAAGGACTATAACAATGGAAAAGGATATAATCCGAATTACGACTACGACCGTTTCAATTTCAGAAGCAATATCGACATCAAACTGACCAGGACCACCAAATTCAAGCTCAACTTGTCGGGTTATTATAGCCTGAAGAATACCAATTACAACAATGATGGTAGTACAAGCAGGGCCGATGCATGGATGTGGAAGGCAACTTATGGTTTAGCGCCCAACCTGTTTTTACCCATGTATTCCGATGGAAGATGGGGCGCAAATCAGGAGGGTGGAAACAACACAGTGAACCCATTGGCCATTGTTTACAACATTGGGATCAGGCAGACTCGCACGACCCAGTTGAATTCCGATTTTACCCTTGAGCAGGACCTTAGTTTCATTACAAAAGGGTTGAATGCCAAGGCCACCCTGTTCTTTGACAACAGTATCCGTTCGGAAGGTGGGATTTACGACGTGAACAACCATGGACGGCCAGGAGAACCAGCCACCAATATCCTATATAAACAGATCTATCCGATGAAATATACGGGACCGACCCAGAATCCAGCCGAATATACGGTCTTGCTACCTGTAAGCGATGAGGAATATGGTTGGGTATTGCGCCCCTGGACAATCCGCGACGAATCGATTTTTGATGGTGAAAACTGGACAGCAGGTATTCCTGTTGACCGCCGGATGATGTACCAGGCTCAATTGAACTATTCACGGAAGTTTGACAAGCACAATGTTTCTGCAATGGGCCTGTTTAAACGTGAAGAATTTGCCTCTGGAAGTATGTTCAAGAATTATCGGGAGGATTGGATTTTCCGCGGCACTTATGATTACAATTCAAAATACCTTTTTGAAATGAACGGTGCCTACAACGGATCGGAACAATTTGGCCCTGGCCATCGTTTCGCCTTTTTCCCTTCAGTGGCCCTTGGGTGGAATATTTCAAACGAGAAATTCTTCAAGGTCAAATGGGTGGATAAGTTAAAACTCCGGTACAGTATGGGAAAAGTTGGGGACGACAAAGTTACTGGTGGTAGCCGCTGGTTGTACGCCTCACAGTTTGCATACGGTGGCAAAGCTGGCCTCAATGAAATTTCAAATGGTCTTAGCCCATATACCATGTACCGCGAATCGGTTGTTGGGAATCCTGATATTCAATGGGAAACTGCGGTTAAGAACAATGCAGGGCTGGAAATTGCCATTTTAAAGAATATGTTCACCTTAACTGTTGACTATTTTACTGAAGACCGTACAGGTATTTTGCTTACCGGGAGCCAACGGAATATCCCTGCCTTTTTTGGGGCGACTGCCCCAAGTGCCAACCTTGGACAGGTAAAATCGAAGGGATATGAAATTGAACTTGGGTTTAATAAGAGACTAACTGAGAATATTAACCTCTGGTCAACACTTTCAATATCTCACAACGAAAACAAGATTATAGAAAGGGATGATCCACCATTGCAGTACAGTTACCTGAATGCAGCGGGTTATCCGATCGGACAGCAAAAGAGGTTGTTGAGAACCACGTTCTATAACAACTGGGATCAGGTTTATGCAAGCGTTCCAACAGAAACTGCTGATTTACAAAAACTTCCTGGTTATTATAATCTAATCGATTTCAATGCCGATGGAATTATCAAGTCAAGTGACGACACCCCACCAGTAGGTTACTCAGAAATTCCACAGAACACAGCGAGCCTTACACTGGGAACGAGTTACAAAGGGTTCTCCTTTTTACTCCAGTTGTATGGTGTCAACAATGCCAACAGGTACATTGGGTTTGACAATTTCGCAAATGACACGGATATTTTGTATGCCCATGTTTCTGATTACTGGTCGAAAGACAATACAAATGCGACTTCCTTCCTGCCAAGATGGAAGACCCAGGCTGAGAATATTGGCGACTATTACTTATATGATGCTTCTTATCTTCGCCTCAAAACAGTTGAAATTGCCTATACCTTCAATGATCTCAATTGGGTGAAAAGGGCTGGGTTTTCAAACCTCAAGCTTTCGCTGAATGGGAACAACCTTTTCTTCTGGTCGAAATTGCCCGATGACCGCGAGTTGACCTACACTGGTGGTAGTGCTACTGAAGGAGCTTACCCTACTGTCAAGAGGATTATGTTTGGACTTGAATTAACTTTTTAAGATTGAAGAAAATGAAAAAGACAAAATATTCTTTACACTCCGTTATCATTTTCCTGATTTTAATGCTGGGTTCATCATCGTGTGAAAAATACCTCGACAAAGCGCCAGAAGCCAGTATTACAGACAAGGACGTATTCGGAAACTTTACAAGCTTTCAGGGGTTTGTTGAAGAAATGTACAACTGCATTATTGACCCTGATAAAGCCGGGGCATGGAACAAATATCTGTTTGCAGACGAAACCCTGAACAACTATCCATACAATTTTGATTATGGAAATTACTGGGGAAATGAAACTTACTTTTTTGGTGTAACACCTACTGCCACTACATTGGCCAGTAATACTGCCAGGGACAGGAGGATATGGGAATATGCCTGGTACGCAATCAGGAAAGCCAATATGGCATTGGAAAAAATCGATCAGCCTGGTTTGTTCGAAGGAACCGAAGAGGAAAAAAACCACATCAAAGGACAAGCCTTGTTTTTCAGGGGGTGGTTTTATTTTGAAATTTGCCGTTATTGGGGAGGCATGCCCTACATTACAAAGGTTCTGGATCCAACTGAGGATATGGTTGCTACTCAATACAACAGGCTTAATTTCCAGGAAACAGCCAAATTAATGGCCAAAGATTTCAGGGCTGCAGCTGATATTTTACCAAACCATTGGGATTTATCAGGTCCCGGACAAAAAACACTGCTGAACAACCGCGACAGGATCAATAAGTTTTTTGCATTGGGCTATCTTGGGAAGGCATTGCTGTATGCTGCAAGCCCGATGATCAACGAAGAGGCAAAAGGGACAAATGCCTATGATCCTGCTTTGGCCGGACAGGCTGCAAAAGCTTTTGGCGAATTGTTGACACTTGCCGATCAGACAGGGATCTACAAGATGCAAACCTGGGCAACATGGACCGATAATTTCATCAAATTGAACAACCTTAGGCCGGGCGGTACCGAAGCGATCATGATGCCGATCGTCTATGACAGGACACGTGTCAGGAATTCGACACTTGGTGCAATTTGTCCATCTTCAATGGGTTTGAACAGTGGTACCAATGCCGATGTGCCTGCCCATAACTTTACGAAAAATTATGCTATGGCAAACGGTTTGCCAATTACCGACCCCGCTTCCGGGTACAATCCTTTGGATCCATGGACGAACCGTGAACCGCGTTTCTACAAAGACATAGCCATCGATGGTGAGAAATGGTGGTCAACTGCTGGTTCAGATCAGTTTGCCCAATTGTACAATGGTGGCCGCCACCGTTCACAGATCAATCCACCAAGTGTAACGGGTTACTACCAAAAGAAATTTAGTGGGTTGAGTCCGACCTTTTCTTTGACCGTAGCAGGCTCGTTGATGGAGTTTGTCCCTTATATGCGCCTTGCCGATATTTATTTGATGTATGCTGAAGCAGTCAATTTCAGTGAAGGAGGTTCCCCAAAGGCGACCTCTGGTAATTATTCCAAAACAGCAGAAGATGCAATTAATATTGTAAGGAACCGTGCCCAATTGCCGAACATCAATGCCAAATTTACTGCGACAAAAGAAGCCTTTTTTGAGGAAATCGTTCGTGAAAGGGCTGTTGAGCTCTCTTTTGAAGGTTCACGCTTCTGCGATTTGCGCCGCTGGAACAGAAACGGGGATCCAAGGTACCTTGATAAAACTGCAATCGATTTTGACAGGGCAGCCAATGGCAAACCTATCAACATCGTTGAAAGGTTGGTCGTAAGGAGAACTGCTGAAAAGAAACACAACTGGGTACCGATACAAGTAAAATATACCAAACAGTACGAAGGTTTTCCGCAAAATCCAGGATGGTAAGGTTCGAAAAATAAATTTAAAACTTTGACAAATGAAGAAAAAATACACTATCATACTGGCTTTTCTAAGTTTGGCGATATTATTTATACCAAATAATGTGCGTGCCCAGGAAGAGAAGTCAATCGTTGTTAAATCTGTTGTTAATGACAAAAATGGTAACCCTGTCGTCAACGCTGAAGTGTTTAGCGGCAACTCCTTTACAAAAACCGATGCCGAAGGGAAGTTCACCATTAAGGTCGAACCGGGATCAAAACTGATCATCGAAGCGGACAATTTTGATATTGCTACTTTTACGGTCGATGAAGCAAAAATCAGGACCAAAATTGTTTTGAATGCGACCAAATTCCTCTACGATAATGATGCAAAGGTGAACCTGGCATTCAGGCAGGCTTATGAAGGGGATGTCGTAGGAACAATCAGTAAAGTCAATACCACCGAAGTGGGCAGTTACGACAATGCAATCTGGGCCGATAACATCCTGACAGGACGTACCTTAGGGATGATAGGAAGCAATAACATCCGTGGTATTGGGATTGGAATCAATGTAGCCGACCTTACTGGGAGCGGTTTGAACTCAGGGAATGCACTTTTTGTTGTTGATGGCCTTCCACGCGACATAACCTCGCTGAGATTGTCGGAAATCGCTGAAATTACAGTACTTAAAGATGTGAATGCTTCTGTTTTGTATGGAAGTGCCGCTGTGAACGGCGTCATCCTGATTACCACAAAACGTGGGGAGGCTTTTAAAAATATGTCTACTTTTTCAGTCAATTATGGATTGTCAGCACCAAGGGCACTTCCCAAGTATTTGAACTCGGCCGATAACATGACCTATTACAATCAGGCAAGGATAAATGATGGACTTACGGCCCAATATACCGATGCCACCATTCAAAGCTATCAGTCTGGCGACAAATACCGGTATCCCAATGTCGATTATTACTCAAGCGAGTACCTGAAAGCCTTTAAGAACTATGTTGATATGAAAGGTGAATTTTCGGGCGGTAACGAGGTTGCCAAGTATTATTCGAATATTGGGTGGTATTCCGATGGTGGGATCCTGAATTTTGGCCAGGGAGCCAAGGCACGGAACAACATCTTCAACGTACGTGGTAATGTCGACCTGAAGATCAACAAGGACATTAAAACATCCATTGACGGAACAGCCACATTCGCTGACAACAAACGGCAAAGGGGCGATTTCTGGGGAGCAGCTGCCACCAACCGGCCTTTCGAGTTTGCTCCATTATTACCTTTTTCTTATATGGATGCAGCTGACCCATTGTTAAAAGGGAGGAAAAACGATGTGGATGGAATGTATCTGCTTGGTGGAAATACGACTTACCAGACCAACGCGATAGCCGATGGCTATTCAGGGGGAGTCCTGGAAAGCATTAACCGCAAGTTTTCTTTTAACAACAGAGTGGATGTTGATTTGAACAAATTGACCACCGGGCTCTCTTTCCACAGCAATATCAGTTTCGACTATATGATCAGTTACGATCAGACCGTAGCCAATCAATATTCTGTTTATGAACCAACCTGGGATGCCGCTTCAGACAAAATACTGAGCCTTAAACAATATGGTCTTGATGCACGTCCTGGTACACAGGTAGTTGGGAACACCTACTTTTACAGGAAATTCGGATTTTATGGCCTTTTCAGCTACGACAGGACTTTCAAGGATGTACACCACCTTACCGGTTCACTGCTTGGATATGGGAGCAATTCAAAAGAACAGGGTGATTTTCAGGGTGTTAAACAAGCGCATCTCGGATTGCAGGTCAACTATGTTTACAACAAGAAATATCTGGTTGATTTTAGCGGTGCCTATGTAAATTCGGTGAAACTTAAACAAGGCAACAACAGGGGTTTTTCACCAACCCTTGGTTTAGCCTGGATGGCGAATCAGGAAGCATTCCTCTCCTCTGTTAAAGCGATTGATTATTTGAAACTTAGGTTATCTGCGGGTATTATAAATTCAGACTTGCCAATTGGCGGGTTCTATTATTACGACAACCGTTATACCACATCAGGAAGTTATGCCTGGGACGAAGGTGTCAGGAGCCGTTCGGGAGTCATGTCTAGTTGGCCCGACAACGCCAATCTTGGATTTGTGAAAAGAAACGAAATTAATTTGGGCCTTGAAGGACAGTTTTTCAAAAAGACAATTGGCGCTGAAGTGAACGTATTTTATGACGTTTACAACGGTTTGGTCAGTCGTCCAAGCACCCAATACCCCAGCTTTTATTCTGATTTTATCCCCTACATGAATTTTGGGTCCCAGAATTACAAGGGGATAGAGGTTGCCCTCAATTTTAGTAAATCGGTCAGGAACTGGAATTTCTATCTGGGTGTGAATGCGCTGTACATAACCTCCAAACAGACAAAAGTGGATGAGGTTTACAACAATTCCTATCAATACAGGCAAGGTCAGCCGGTCGATGCATCTTTTGGTTTGCAAGCTTTGGGCTTGTTTAAAGACCAGGCCGAAATCAGCGCAAGTCCTATACAGTCTTTCGGGACGGTACGTCCGGGCGACATCAAATACAAGGACCAGAATGGTGACGGCGTTGTTGACGCCAACGATGAAATTTATCTGAGGCGTTACCAAACCCCTTTCTCGGGTGGAGTGCAGTTGAAAATATCTTATAAAACCCTGACTTTATTCGTAATAGGCGAAGGCCGGAGCGGTGCACAGAATTTCATGTCAAATAATTATTATTGGGTTGACGGGAATAAAAAGTATTCTGAGGTTGTAAAAAATGCCTGGACTCCTGCTACTGCTGAAACAGCCACATTTCCGGCACTTAGTTCCCAGACAAACAGTAACAACTACCGCACCTCCAGTTATTGGTTGTACAACAACGATTACTTCCAGATCCGTAAGATCCAGTTGACATTCAATATGCCAGACCGTATTTCAAAGGCAATGAATATGAAAAAGTTGGATTTGTTTGTCGATGCATCCAATGTTTTTCAGTTTGCAAAAAATCTAAAGATCAGGGATTTGAATATTGGTGGTGAACCTTATTACCGTACTTTTTCGATGGGTTTAAAAGCTAATTTTTAATTAACTTAAAAAAATGAAATTATGAGATCTTTTAAGATATTTTCATACCTGATGGTTTCACTTCTGATGGTTACTGCCTGTAAGTTTTTAGAGCCTGAAAATGACAACCA
>CAIYPA010000272.1 GCA_903927965.1 uncultured Bacteroidia bacterium
CTCGTGAAGGTTGGGTGCAAATATTTCGGCATCCTCATAGATGGTGCGGTCCTGGATCACTGTTTTGCCCGAATGGCGGAAATCGATGATCTGGCTGAACCTGTTGTTGAGGAAATAAACCTGAAGGTTGAACGACCACCGCTGCATATCGTGGTAAAAATCATCGAGATAAGGATTTCCGTCCACCTCTTCGTAATGGGGTTCCCACCCGTAATGTTTTGCAAGTATTCCTGCCAACGTTGTTTTTCCTGCGCCGATGTTGCCCGCTATGGCGATGTGCATTGTCGAGTTCACATTTTTCATCTGTTTATATTTTAGGAACTTATTAAATTAAGAAATCAATATTCAGGAAGTCACCCCCTTCAGGGGGCAGGGGGTGAGACATGTATTATAGAGTAATTCCTTTTAATCATCGCTCATTTATTTTGATTCAATTCTTCATTAATCCTGAGCAATCCATCCAAAAATTCGCGGTTGTTCACGAGGCGTGGCACTTTGTTCTGTCCCCCGATTTTGCCACGCTCGCGCATCCACTGGAGAAAAGTCCCGTTGGCAACTGCCAAAACATGGGGCATCTCCAGGGTTGCATTCTTGTGCCTTTTGGCCTCATAATCAGAGTTCAACTCCTGCAGCTTTTTGTCGAGGACAGTGGTGAACACCCCCATATCCGCAGGTGGTGTGTCGAATTCGATCAACCATTGGTGCGCACCTTTTGGCTGCTTGTCGCTCATAAAAATCGGCCCGGCTGTGTAATCGCTTATGATCGAATTGGTTGCCGAACAAGCCTCCTTGATGGCACGTTCAGCATTGTCGATGATCACCTCTTCTCCAAAGGCATTGATAAAATGTTTTGTACGCCCCGAAATCCTCAGCTTGTAAGGGTCTTTTGAGGTAAAGATCACTGTGTCGCCAATCATGTACCGCCATAATCCACCGTTCGTTGATATGATCATGGCATAATTTACACCGAGCTCTGCTTTCCAAAGCGGAATGGTCTTTGGATTTGGTCTATAAACTTCATTGACAGGTATAAACTCATAAAAGATCCCATAGTCGATCATCAGCAGCATATCGGAAGATTCGGGATCGTCCTGAATCGCGAAAAATCCCTCGGAGGCGTTGTAAGTCTCCATGTATTTCATCCGTGGCGAAGGGATCAGTCGTTTATATTGTTCCCGGTAAGGGTCAAAAGCGATCCCGCCATGGATAAACAATTCGAGGTTGGGCCAAACTTCCGAGATATTGGACTTGCCAGTATAATCGAGGATATAGCGCAAAAGCACAAGAAACCAGGACGGGACACCAGCCAGGGAGGTCACATTTTCGGTTATTGCTGTTTTGGTGATTCGATCAATTTTCTCTTCAAATTCAGGGATCAAGGCGATGTCGGTCGGAGGGGTCCGGTGGAAATCTGTCCAGAATGGGAGATTTTCGATCATAATAGCCGAAAGATCACCATAATAGGCCCGATTGCTCAGGTTGGTCATCTGGTGGCTGCCACCCAAAGTCAGGCTTTTCCCCGAAATGAGCGAGGCTTCCGGATAATTGCGGTAGTAAATCGCCAGCACGTCCTTGCCTCCACGGAAGTGGCAGTTGTCCAACGACTCCTTTGAAACCGGGATAAACTTGCTTTTGGCATTGGTCGTCCCCGATGATTTTGCAAACCATTTCATAACGCCCGGCCATAACACATTCTTCTCGCCCTGAACCATCCGGTTAATAAAAGGTTCAATGGTTTCATATTTGCTGACAGGGACTGTATCTTTGTAGGACTCCCACGACCTGATGTTCACATAATCGTATTTTTCGCCCCATTGTGTGCTTTTTGCTTCATTGAGGAGGTTGAACAACACTTCCTCCTGGATCTCGCGGGCATGTTCCCGATAGAGATCTATTTCATAAATACGTTTGTAGTTGACCCAGTTAATTATGGAATTTAAAATCGCCATTGATTGATTTATTTTCGGATGAAATTTAGTAATTTTCCGCAAATTATCAGCTTCATCGGATAATTTTATAAACTGAACGCGGAAAATTTAAATTTTATCTGGATGAATTATGTAGATATTATCTTGATTATCTTATTGGTAAGTGCAGCAATCAGTGGTTTTATAAAGGGTTTTTTTGTCGAACTGGCTTCGATTGTCTCACTGATACTCGGTATCTGGGCAGGTGCCGAATTCTCAGGAATTGTCCAACATTGGTTGTCGCGTTACATTTCAATGAGCGAATATACCATGCGGATCCTGTCGTTTATCCTGATTTTTGTCTTTGTTGTAATGGCAATCCACCTCATCGCTACACTGACCGAAAAGTTTGTTGCAGCCATATCGCTGAGTATTTTCAGCCGATTGGCAGGAGGAATATTTGGGGCGTTGAAGGCTGCATTCATCCTAAGTATACTGATGATCGTGATTACAAAAATCGAAGAACTTACCATTACCATTATTCCTCCAAAGGTAAAGGCCGAATCAAAATTGTACCAACCCATTGAACGGATGGCACCCAATATCTTCCCCTTCCTCAGGTCGATGAAAGAACAGGAAAAGGCACCGGATGCAAAAAATTTAAAGACCTAAAGCGATAGGGATTGATAGGGAATAAGGCCTTCCAACTGTAGATTAATACATTACTACACCTTTCTATAAAGTTTTTCCTTCCCGTCCGAAGAAGCAGTGGCTCTCTTTTGAACATTCGATTGCGGAAGGTTTTATTACCATGTCATTTCCCAGAGTGTCGCGATTCATTTCCCCCAGGTGGCTCGGTCCCTAAAGCACTTGTACGTTGATTGGGTTTTGGATCAGGAGCGCTTACCCGGGGTTATTTACGGTTATCCCTTTCAGAATTGACCGAAGAGGGAGTTTGAAACGATTCCATAAGCTTGAAGTAAACTATTTAGTCTGGCACAAAGTGCCGTTAGGCACGAACTATATTGTAACACCAGAATTCATTCCGGTGCTCTGGTGCCTCAACAACAAAGCACAGTGCCAAAAACAATGTTTGAATGTGCTTCAAAATTTGGGATTGCCGCATCAAACATATTGATCCTACTAACCATTTAAGATACAGAAATTTGATTCGCAATGAAAGCTTCGGGAGGAAAATCATCCTAATAAAATTTGTGCTTACTATTTTGTTTTGCGCAACCTGCCTTCGAACACCAGTACCGTTAATCAAGGAACATATTGTAACCATCACTAAATTCGCTTACCGCTTGCTTTCCTTCACCTTATCAGAAAAATCTTTCCAGTATTGCTGATGAAATTTGAGGCTGTTCGATTGGATGAGCAGTTCGTTCGGGGAAAAGGGTTTTCCCGGATCCGTTGTTAGCTTTGAATCTGTTTTATACAATGAAGAAGGTTCGGGATGAAATTGGGTGCCAACAACGTTCTTAAATACAGCGTGTTGCAATCCTTCAATAATTTTCTTGTCCATTGAGGTAGCCGTCACATTCAGGTTGGCTCCTTTTTTGCCTACACCCTGATGGTGATAACTCAACACCTTGGGGTTTGTAGCACCCGAACTTGCTGCGATTTTGCCAAGGTAACCATCCTTTTCGATCAGGATTGGGTGGAAATTGCCACCAAACAAGTCCAACAAAGGATTCATCGGTGAGGTATAACTTCTATGCTGATTTTCAATGGGCATTTTTGCCACTTCCTCAAGAGTGTTCTTCCCATAAACCTGTTGGGGAATATCTTGGATCAAAGTACCCCCTGCGGCAACATTCATCGTTTGCATCCCCAAACAAAAAGCCCTGATCACAAAATCGGGTTTTTCCTTTAAGAACGGGACAAATGAAAGGTTCCGGCTTCCACCGATCAAATGGAAAAACAACGAA
>CAIYPA010000273.1 GCA_903927965.1 uncultured Bacteroidia bacterium
AAAAGTCAGCTTGCCACCATCGCTACCACCACCATTTCCTGTGCCGGAGCCTGTAGCACGCAACACCTGAAAACCTTTGGCTGGTGTGCCAAACAAGCCGGAGGTATTGATGCCCGATACTTTATAATAGTCCCACTTTCCTGTCGCTTCGAGCCAAGGCGAAAGGGCGTAATTGGTGGCGTTCCGTGCGATTAAGTTTGCGTTTTGCGCAGCACCTACAAAATTGAGGACCGTTTCCCGCGCAGTGGCAGCCGGCGAAATCAAGTGCCAGATATTGCCGGAAACATAACGTTCAACGGTCCCCTCGACACCTGCTGTTCCATTGATCAACGAACCGGTTCCATCGGAAGCACCGGAGGTGGACTGGACAAACATACCGGTTACCCCTGCATGGTTGGTCAATACACCGTTTACCGACAAGGCTTTGCCAGGTGCGATGGTCACATTGGCTCCCGACATGATGTCAAGGTTGTTGCATACGGCGGGTGAATTGGGCAGTTCGTTGACTACCGGTTCATTGGCCACATCGGGAACCACAATATTATCAGTTCCGTTCGGTACTCTGTTCACGTTCCAGTTGCCCGCATCGTTCCAGTTCCTATCAATTGTACCTGTCCAGGCAAACAAATTGGGGTCCGTGCCGGCTTTCCATTCGTAGGCGCCAATGTCGATTGTCCCTGTCCCGCCGGTTGCCTTGTCGAGTTTGCGGCCAAAAGTACCACCACGTATATCGGTTGTTCCAAAACAATACGAATCGTTACCTGCATCGACACACGGCGAACCGCCGAAAATCAGGTACGGATTGGCCGTAACATAGTACTTGCTCACAAATTGCGGGTCTTTACCGAAAAGGTTGTCCAATGCGGGAAGGGCCTGTATGAAGATCACCGAGTTTGCATTGGCCAAAATATTCTGGGTCTCCTCGTACAAACTGTTGTAACTTTCCTTTATTTTAGAATACGCCATGCTGTGATAATATCCGGTATTTCCGTAAATTATTGTATTATAAACTGCTAAATCACCTGTAGAATACAATCCCCCGATACCTTCGAGACCAACATCACCTGCTGGGGCGCCCGCATTGCCTGCAATTGTACAATTGACCAATGTCAGGCTGCCACTTGAAAATATTCCGCCCACGGCACCTGCACCGTCAAGATAATCAATATCGGTGTTGTCCACAACGAGGCAGTTGACCATCGTCAGGTTGCCCATATTATCGATACCTCCCGCTACATTGCCGCTATCGTTCCCTTTGGTAATGGTGAGTTTTTCGAGCCTTACAACAGGCTGTGGATCAGATGCAGAATGAATACCCAAAACCTTGGTGACATTGTTGCCATCGAAGACAATTCCGCTTGCAGCACCTTGTATGGTCAGGTCTTTGTCGATAATTACCGGAGTGGTAAGCGTGATGGTATTTGTTCCCATCGCCGACACGTTAAAATTGATAAAATCTCCTGCCACAGCGCCCGAAATGAGTTGTTTCAAAGTCCCGGGACCTGTTTCGCTTGCACTTGTCACGGTCCATGTATTGGCTGCTTGGCCCCCGGCAAAATCGCTGAAAGTGCTCAACCCCGAAATCGTAAATTTGCCCCAGACCCCATCGGTCTGTCTGTTGACGATTGTCCCGCCCTGGCTGGCAATGTCCACCCATGAGGAACTTGAGTTGGTCCGTTTCAAAATTTTGAACGTGCCCCACTGTGATGGGTTCAGGCCAAGCGGTGAGAAGTCGAGTACTAAGGTATAAAAACCTGGATTTGAAACACTTGAGGTGATTGTAAAATAGAGGTTCGATACGCCCCTGACACCGGGGAGCACAGAAAAATTGGATGACGGCGTGTTGCTTGTTTTGGTGGCATTGAGCGTTGTGCCGATTGTCCCATTTGGAAATGTCACATTGACCCCAACATTCGGGAAGCCAGCAGAAACAGACAGGCCAGAGTTGTTGGACAGCGATCCTGTATTTTGGGAAAAACAAGTTGAGATGCCAGATAATGGATTTAATGTAAGATAATTGCAGCCATTGCCACTTCCATTGAAAGCATAAACCTTATAGTAATATTGCGCTCCTAATGTGACGTTCAAATCTGTAGCTGATAAAGCACTGCCATTGTAAACAATTTCATCGGCACCCTGGGCGCCCAAAGCATAGCTTGTTCCATCGACTGGGACAAATGAAGGTGCAGCCCCCGTTTTCCTGACAATCAGATAGCCCCGTGCACTGGAAGAAGCTGTATAACTGAGTATGATATTCGAGTTGTCGGCTGTTTTGGAATTTGAGAAATAGAGGCCCGTTGGCTGTGCCGCCGGTTCGGTATCGAGGTTCAGAATGTTTACCTTCAGTACATTGCTTTCCATTGCCGCGCTCCAGTTGCTCATGCAACCTACCCGTGCGAGCCGTTTAAACCATGTTGTCACCGACAATGCACCTGAATCATATGTATCTGAATTACTTGAAGATAGTTCTCCGAAGCCTGTGATGCCGCTTGTTGTTGACGACTGCCATTTGTATTCGATCGTTCCGGTCTGCCCGGATGCGCCAGTGGTACTTGTAAAGGCAGCAGGGTCAAACGGCGCCTCGCCGCTTTGATCGGAGGCAATCGTACCTCCATCGGTTGGGTTGGCGCAAGGGGGACCAGGTTTAACGCTTACAGCATCGGAAGCAGTTCCGGAACCAAGAATACTTACCGCCCTCAGTTTTACCTGATAAGTCGTGCCGTTGGTCAGTCCTGCTATTGTGAGAGGGCCCGCAGTTTGCACTGGCGAACACGCTGTGAATGAAACACCATTATCTGTTGAGTATTCGTAGTTGATAATTGAATAAGTACCATTTGAACCTGCTGTAAATGAAATGGTAGCACTGTTATTGCCCGGGGATGCCGACAGGGAGGTGGGCGCACCCGGTTTTGAGATTTGACCCGGGGCAGGGTTTTGAACATTGTCGCGCAGATAAGGATATGAAATGCCGTTTCCACTTTCGATGTTCCAGATGGTACTGAAATCCCATCCAGTAAACGTGCCCTGAGTTTTCATTTCAGCGGTGTTTTTTCCCAGGCCCCCATAGCTTGTGGCTTGCCCGGAGGATTCAATATCCCAGAAGCAATTTGTGAACGTACTTCCGTTATAACTTGTAAATCCACCAAAAGGGGAAACCACGCTCTCAACATGTCCGGTGCTGTAACAATTAGTTATAACCGCCCCTACTGCATAACCGACAAATCCACCAACTTTATAATATCCTGAAACAGTGGCTGTTGAGTAACAGTTATCCACAGTAAAATAATAGCCTCTCCCAATAAAGCCTCCAAAGTAATAATTATCGCCTCCTTTAACAGTTCCGGTAACAAAGCTCTTCGAAATGATGTCATCATATGAATAGCCAACCAGTCCAGCGACATAATAATCGCCTTGAATATCAACATTTTTAACCGAACATAACAAAATCGTACTTCCATATGATTCTCCTATCAGGCCGCCAGAATAGCTGCCGCGGATGGTTGCATTTACCACTTTGCACGATGCAACGCTGTTTTCCTCTGAACTGCCGATCAGGCAACCGACAGAATCACCACCATAAATAGTAGCATCGGTTAAAATAAGGTTTGAAATGACACCATTCGTTGTATAGCCAAACAAACCGATATAATCATCGGAAGGCTTGTTGATGTGCAGGTTGGAGATTGTATGACTCTGCCCGTTGTAAGAGCCGGTAAAATTGTGCACTCCGTCTCCTATGGGTGAAAAACCGTTGTATCCGCCAGATCCATCATCGTTCCAGGCGGAGGTCGCACTGGCATCAATATCGGCAGTTTGGATAAAGTAATTCGACCATATGCTATTGTTTTCCGAAAGGAATCTTAAATCTACAAGGTTCGAAATCTGATAAGGATCTGCCACAGTTCCTTTTCCGTTTAGGGGAATTGGATTTGTTATAAACGCTCCTGAACTATTGCTCGTTACCTCCGTGCCACAGTCTCCATGAACCGTACAATAATAATACATCGTCCCTACTGTGCCCGATTGAGGCACGTAACTGTTTGTTTTTGCCCCATTTGCCGATCCAAGCGATGTTCCGCCACTATTGCTCGCCGAACTGTTGCTGTACCATTGGTAAGTCAGGTAGGTGCCAGTGGCGGTTACGGTAATTTTAGAAAAGGCCATGCCAGAATTTCGTGTCTGAGTGGATGTCGATTGGCTGCCAATTGAAGGGGAAATACATCCTAAATGAGTAAAAATTTCTGCAGAGTTGGCTGTACCCCCTGCCGTGGTTACAGTAGCACTTCCCGTTGTTCCACTGGCCAATACGGCAGTGATGCTCGTGTCACTGTCAACGTTAAACGAGGTTACAGCCGTGCCGCCAAAGCTAACGGTTGTGGCTCCCGTGAAATTGGTTCCCGTGATGGTAACAGTTGCCCCTGTACCTGCGGATGCAGGTGTGAAGGAGGTGATGGTGGGAGGAGGAACAAATGTAAATTCTGCAAGGGTTGCTGTTCCTCCGGAAGTTGTTACACTCACACTTCCAGTTGTTCCGCTGGCCACTACCGCAGTTATGCTCGTGTCACTGACAACGTTAAACGAGGTGGCTGCCGTACCGCCAAAGCTAACGGCCGTTGCTCCTGTAAGATTGGTTCCGGTGATGGTAACTGTTGCTCCGGTGCCTGCTGATTTTGGGGTAAAGGAGGAGATGGTTGGTGGTGGAGTTAATTGCCTGATTACCGAAACGAAGTCCTCATCTTCACCGGCTACCACCAAATCAGGTTTTCCATCGCCATCTATATCGCCTATACTTACCGAATGAGGGCTTTTGCTTGTTGTGAAAACAACTCTGGCTGCAAAACTTACAGTGCCCGAGGTGGAGGTGTTGCGATATACATAAACGATATCTTCCCACAAATTAGCCACTACCAAATCGGGTTTGCCATCCCCATCGATATCGCATATACTTGCTGATAGAGGGTCTCCTGCATCGAAATTAACCATCGTTGCAAAACTCACGCTGCCCGAGGTAGAGGTGTTGCGCAATATCGAAACGTTAAAGGCTAACATATTAGTCACAGCTAAATCGGGTTTGCCATCGCCATCTATATCGCCTATACTTATTGACTTAGGCCCCCCGCTTGTTGCAAAATCAACCTTAGCTGCAAAACTCACGCTGCCCGGGATAGAGGTGTTGCGCAATACCGAAACGTTGTTGTCCTTTGTATTAGTCACTGCCAAATCACGTTTGCCATCGCCATCTATATCGCCTATACTTATCATATTTGGACCTGAGGCTGTTGCCAAATCAACTTTAGTTGCAAAACTCACTGATCCCGGGGTGGAGGTGTTTCGAAATATCGAAACGGTGTTTATGTCATAATTAGTAACTGCCAAATCAGGTTTGCCATCGCCATCTATATCTCCTATACCTACTGACGCAGGGGATGAGCCTGTTGTGAAATCAACTTTAGTTGCAAAACTCACATTGCCCGAAGTGGAGGTGTTGCGAAATACCGATACGGTTTTGGTTTCATAACTAGTCACAGCCAAATCAGGTTTTCCATCGCCATCCAGATCTCCTATACTTACTGTTTCAGGGGATGAGCTTGTCGCAAAATCAACCTTAGTTGCAAAACTCACTGTGCCAGAGGTGGAGGTGTTGCGAAATACCGATATTGTGTTACTGCCCATATTGGCCACTGCCAAATCGGGTTTCCCATCGCCATCCAGATCGCCTATACTTACTGAGTGAGGCTTTGTTCCAGTTGGGGAATCAACTTTGCCTGCAAAGGAAATCCTGCCAGATAGGGTAACAATAAAAGGTTTGGCTGAGTAGGCGGTCAGATGAGTCGCAAGGTTGGTAACCGACAGGTACTGATAGGTAGCCCCTAATGGAACTGTTACCGTTAGGCTGGTAGCAGTGGCTGCCGTAACCGTGGCTTGGGTAGCACCAAAGAAAACAATGTTTTGTGCCGCAGTGGTGTTAAAATTTGTGCCTGTTATGGTTACACTGCTGCCAATTGCACCGGTGGCGGGTGTGAAGGTCGTGATGGTGGGTGGAGCAACAAAAGGTGGAGGAACAAAAGTAAATCCTGTACGGGTTGCTGTGCCTCCAGGCGTTGTTATACTTACACTTCCTGTTGTTCCGCTTGCCACTATGGCTGTGAGGCTCGTGGCACTCACTACAGTATAAGATGTTGCTGCGGTATTACCAAAACTTACGGCTGTAGCTCCAGTTAAATTAGTTCCTGTGATCGTTACCGTTGCTCCGGGAGCTGCCGATGTTGGTGTAAAGGAGGCGATGGTTGGGGGGAGAAAAGTAAAGGTTCCTGACGATGTTGCAGTGCCGCCCGCTGTGGCAACTGAAATGGTACCTGTTGTGCCGACTGCTAACACTGCCGTGATGCTCGTAGCACTGACTACCGTATAAGATTTAACTAAAGTGCCGCCAAAACTTACCGCTGTAGCTCCTGTGAAATTAGTTCCCGTGATGGTTACTGTTGCTCCAACACCTGCCAATGTTGGTGTAAATGAGGTGATAGTTGGGGCAGGGATAAAAGTGAAGGTTCCAGAAGATGTTGCAGTACCTCCCACAGTGGTAACAGAAATGGTACCTGTTGTTCCGCTCGCAACCACTGCTTTGATGCTCGTTTCGCTGATGACAATACGAGATGTAGCTGTGGAGCCGCCAAATTTCACTACTGAAGCATAGGTAAAATTGGTGCCTGTGATGGTAACAGTTGCTCCGGCACCGGCTGATGTTGGTGTAAATGATGCGATGGTTGGAGCAGGGGCAAAAGTAAAAGTAGCTGTCGAAGTAGCTGTGCCTCCTGGGGTAGTCATAGATATAGTGCCCGTTGTTCCGTTGGCCACTACGGCTGTGATGCTCGTGGCGCTCACTACGGTATAAGATGTGGCTGCCGTGCCACCAAGGCTCACTGCAGAAGCACCGGTAAAATTGGTGCCAGTAATGGTTATTGTTGTTCCGGGGCCTGCTGTTGTGGGAGTGAAGGAGGCGATGGTTGGGGCTGGCGTAATAAAAGTGAAGGTTCCTGACGAAGTGGCTGTGCCTCCCGGGGTAGCCACAGATATGGTGCCCGTTGTTCCCTCCGCTACCACTGCCGTGATGCTCGTAGCGCTGACTAAAGTAAAAGATTTAGCTGCGGTGCCGCCAAATCTCACTGCTGAAGCCCAGGTAAAATTGGTGCCGGTAATGGTAACAGTTGCTCCGGGACCTGCCGATGTGGGGCTAAATGAGGCGATAGTGGGGGCAAGGTAAACAAATGTCTGATAGGCCAGGTGCGGATATCCATAAGTATCGCTGCTGATATGCCAAACAGGAACGGAAGCGAAATCCCACCCGACAAATGTACTTTGTGTTTTCATTTGAGCAGTGGTTTTGCTTGTACCTCCAGCACTGGTTGACAAACCTGAAGCTTGAGTATCCCAATAGGAACTTGTAATAGTGGCACTTCCAAACTCGATATCCCCGATCATTCCACCGGAATTAGCAACAAATGATACCGTTCCTGTGCTATAGCAATTCGTTACTACGGTAGGTGTACTCGCAGCATTAATATAACCTATCAAACCACCGCAACAATTTGTGGCACTAACACTGCCTAAAGCATAACTGTTGGTTATTGTTCCTTTGAACCAGCCTACAATTCCGCCTGCGCACATCCCTGATGATGATACATTGGCAAAACTAACACACTGTTGAATAACAGCAGAATTATCAACCTGAACCCCTGCAATTCCACCTGCAGCTGTCGCACCCTGAACCTGTCCTGACGTATAGCAGTTTGAAATCTTAGAATGATTGTCTCCTGCAATTCCTCCTGAACTTACTCCGGAAGCTGTTAACGAACCCGTAAAACTGCAATTGGTTATTGTACCTTGATTAATTCCACATATTCCGCCAGTACTGGAATTTCCTGTAATACTTGCACCAGTAAGAGTTATCCTTTTTATAACAGCTGTAGCCTCAGTGCTTCCGAACATACCCTGTGCTATCATAGCCCTGTTAATGTATAATCCACTGATTGTCTTATTATTTCCGTCAAATTGTCCCGAAAACAAAGTGGTTGAATTGCCGATTGGGCTAAAACCACCATCTGCCCAGCCTGAAGTAGTTGACGCATCAATATCGGCAGTTTGCTGGAAATACTTGCCCCAACTTGCGCTGTTTTGGGTTACCCAATAGAGGTTGTCAAGGGTGGCAATCTGATACGGGCTTCCACTTGTCCCGCTACCTGATGGCATTGTTGCCGTTTGTGCACTCAATTGTACAACAACAAAGAAAAAGCATAAAGCTGTCAGTAGTTTAGTTTTTATTTTTATCATTTTAAGTAAAACTATTTTAAGAATTGAATTATTTTCTAAATTGATTCTGGGGGTAAATATTCTTACAATTCATCCATATATTCTCCAAAAATAGGAACAACATTTATCTTGTTTGTCTCAATTTGTAAAAACCTTGTTCGAATTGATCAATCCAAACAAATCTTTTACGTTTTTGAGAGGGTCATTGGGAAATCAATATTTCCCAATTGGTTTTTGGTATTGATTTTTAATTGTATATTTTTGTGGGAGCGCAACATAATTATGATCAAAGAATGACAATAAAGTCAATATGTATTAGGCTTATTTTTGTGATTGTCCCTTTTTCGGTCCTTGGAAACCATTCATTCGAAGATAGGATAAAGTTACTTAAAAACAGCAGTGGGAAAAGCACAAAAGATACTTTGGCAACTATTTTAGATGACCTCTCACTTCAAAACCTCGAAACTGAATTAAAGTTCACCAGTAAAATGCTGGACCTAAAGAATGAATTGAACAAGGAAAACTATTTCCTGGTCTTAAGGCACTATGCCAAGATTGTACCCTCCAACAATCAGGCTTTATTCGATTCCTGCCTGGAATTTGCACGAAACAATGATTTGGGGAGTTATATCAGCAGCCTGTATGTGCTAAAAAGTACCTTTTATAGAAAAGATGCCCGATACGACAGTGCCATGGTTTGCACCTTGCACGCAAGGGACGAAGCGATCAAATATGGCAACATCGAACAGAAGGCCAACGTGTTGCACCTTTTGGGCGATTTATACTATAGCACCGGCCTTTTCACAAAAGCTAAACGCTATTATACAGAAGTTTGCGAAGTTAAAGGCACAGCAGTCGTGTGGAATTCGTGGCGGCGGAGGGTGATTAGGAACAATCTTGGCCAGATTGAGATGAACGATGGCAATTATTACAAGGCAGCAAGCTTGTTTGATGAATCGCGCAAAGAAATTGGTAATCAATTGCATACAAAACTGGATTCCATTTCGCTTGGGTATGTGTTCCTGACCAAAGCCCAAGCATTGTTTTATCTGAAGGATTACGTCAAAACAAACACATACATCGATTCGTCGCTCGCCATTTATGAAAAGCTGGAAGACCACAGCGGACTCTTCAACTTGTATGTTTTAAAGGCACGATTGTCGTTGATCGATGGCAATGCAAAAAAGGCGAATGAACTGATCGGGTACGCTTTCAATTTTGAGAATGGTGGTACAACAACCCAGGCTGAAAGAAATGATATCCTATTGTTAAGGTCCACTATTTATGGGTCATTGGGCGAACAGGCCAAGGCATTGGATGGTCTGAGAAGTTATGCAACTGCAAACGATTCGCTTTTTAAGGCGCAAAAATTTGCCCAGATCTCACAAATCCAATCCGAAAATGAATACGAACTTTTAAAAATTAACAATGAAGATCTTAAAACCGAAAGGACAGCCTCATTTCTATTTGGTATAGCAGCAATTCTTGTAATTTTGACGATCGGCAAGCAATATCTTGGTATCAGGCAAAAAAACAAAAGATTGGTTGCTTTGGCCATTGATTCGGCCAGCGGACGGAATAAGCATAAAAATAAACAACCCGATCTAATTAAAAAGACTGAAGATTCAAATAAACCTCAATTGTCTGATGTTAATTATCAACAACTTGCCAATGAACTTGTCAGATTGATCGAATCTGATAAGCTGTTCCTTCAGACCGATTTCTCGTTGCAAACAGCTGCGGAGTTGCTTGGAACAAACAGGTCCTATTTGTCAAAAGCCATCAACCAGGAATTGAAGCAAAGTTTCACGGCCTATATCAATATGCTAAGGATTAACGAATCAATCAAGATGATCTCCAATGGCAACTCATCAAAACAAAATATCAACGGTTTGGCAGTTGAAGTTGGATTTGGCAGCCGATCATCGTTTATTTCGTGTTTTTATAAGCACACTGGCATGTTGCCTTCAACCTTTATTACCAATTACGAGCTGCTTTTAAAGAATGGTGATAACATGCTTGAATATTTTGATGTGTAATTACCAGCCCATCCTGAGTTTATTGGCATTCTGCTCACTCCCCCTTGTTTTAATGATTTATTAAACTGTCTATTTCTGAATTTCTTCTTTTGAAAGGCCTGTTGCCGTTGAAATTAGTTCAATATTGACCCCGGAATGAAGGAGGATTTTAGCTATTTCCTGAGCCTTATTCATCTCGCCTTGAATCTCTCCAACCTTGTAATTCGATAGGATCAGATTTCTTTCGTAGCGTTGTTGTTCGATATATTTTTCGTATTCTTTTCGTTCTTCTTCGCTTAGTTTCATAATATCAAGTTGCCTTTTGGCCTCTTTCAGCCCTTTGGCACTAAACTCATCTTTAATTTCATCTTTCTTTAAGAAATAGATCCACTCATCGAGGGTGTCTTTGGCTATGTCGTTAAACTGGTTGACCTTTATTACGTAATATTCGGGGTATATTTTTGAAATAATTCCAGTATGGTACAAGCTTTCCTGGTCTTTCGACAGTTTCAAAATGTCATGGTTGTGGATGCCTTCAAATTCGGTCGAGCCATGATAAACATAGTCGTTGCCCTGCCCCAGATCGAAATAAACAATATTTACCGATATGATTTTTTTAATCTGCGCATAATCCATCCCTTCATCTATGTTGTTCACCAATAAAATGGAGGCGCCAAATAAAATCCGCAACAAATAATCTTGCTCCTGGTTGTTTTGAATTTCGATGATGATCAATTCGCCTTTAAAGAATAGCAAAATTGGCTTTGTTCCGCAGCAACCGTTTTACTGCCCAATCGAACCGGATTAAGTTTTTCATGATATTTCGGATTTTGAAATACTTCCATAGTTAAACTGCAAAAATAATCATAAATAACATTTTTCACGCAAATTTGAACGCTCAATTTTGGGATGGGTTCATCCGTTTAAATACTTCGGGTGTCACTCCTGTAAACTTTTTGAAGGCGCTATAAAATGGCGATTTGGAGCTAAACCCCGAATTGGTGATGATATGGTCGATGGTTATGTTTTTGTCGTTGGTGGTCAACAGCAACCGGCAAATCTCCTTAACGCGCAGTTCGTTGATGTATTCGTTGAAGCCGACATTGTAGTGTTCGTTAATGATCTGGGAAAGATGTGTCCTGTTTGTGTTGAGTTTTTGCGATAGATTGACCAACGAAAGGTTTGGGTCGAGGTAAACTTTTTCTGATTTTATCAAATGGTTTAATTGTGAAATCAATTCATCGTTTACATCTTTTGGCTCTGGGAGGAGTGGAAAAACGTCCAATATGGCTTCCTTCGTCACAACTTCCAATGTACGGCGAGCTAGGATTAGGTTGGTTCTTTTCAACCGCTCGCGGTATATCCTGAAAGACACAACCAATAGGAAAACAATCAAGCCGATCACCAACATCAGGTAGATCAGCATTTTTTGTAAGCCTATAACCTTTGAGGACATGGTCTGCCTGTACCTTAAATCCTTGATTGCCAGCTTCGTATTGGCACCTGCCAGGTATGCTTTATCGTTTAAAAATTTGGCAGATGCTTCCCTGATCCGGAGACTGTCGGAATAATCGCAGGAAAGCTTTAGATATTTGGCTGCCAAAAGTGGATTGTCAATTTGGGCGTTTAAAACAGCGAGGAACTTTGCATTTTCGTTAACAGCTTCAAAATTTTTTAGTTTGAGGTTGGTCTGCAAGGCAGAGTCGGCAAATTTAATGGCTGTTTCAGTTTGGCCCTGTTTCTCCCAAATCCCAGACAGCTTAAAATACGTTCTGGCTATTAACCTGTTGAAGCCATTGGTTTTGGCCATCACCAACACTTTCCGGTAACACGAATCGGCTTTGCCATAAATGCCTTTCAGTCCATAATACTGGGCCACCGAATAGGTGGAAACTGCAAGTATCCTCGAAATTTCAAGATATGCTTTCAACGAATCCGATTTGTTCTTTTGGAATATTTTCATATCGATCTGGGGTACCAAATCCTCCACCAATTGATGATAATAGGGTATCGAATCGAGTTGCCCCATTTCCAACAACAAGTTATTGATATAGTTATAGTTTTGTGCCATCAGAATGTCCTTTTTATTGGAGATCGCCTTGTTGGCTTTTGTGAAATAGACCCGTGCAGAGTAGTATTCCTGCTTGCTTTGGAACGTCATGGCGATATTGTTGAAAGCGAGTATTTTAGCATCTGGAGGCATGTCTACTTTCAGCAACTGTGATTGCTGATAGGCTAGGATAGCTTCATCGTAAAGATTGTATTGAAGCAATATGTTTCCAAGGTTGATAAAAAGGTATGGGTTCCTGATCTGGACATCCGGGTTTTCCAGCACTACATGAGCGGCACTGGAGATTGAAGCGAGGGCTTTTTCCGCGTCCGATTTGCGGTATTCGTAAAGCTCGGTGAGGAATAGATAAGATTCGACCGCAGTCTCAAGGCGGTTGAGCGATTTGAGGAGTTCAATTTTCCGGTAACAGTAAAACTCTGCCGAATCGGGATTGGTTGCATAGTAATGGGAAATCAATGGTTCAATCCGCTGAAGTTCCTGCTCTTGTGCATCTATTTTCAGATTGGCTTCCGGATTGTTGCCCTGCTGACGACATCCGGAAAAAACCATGAAAAGACAGATAGTAAACAGATAAGCACATTTTAATTCCATTCCAGACGGTGTCGTTGAGTTATGTCAAATATAGAGTTTTTATTGGGATGGTTAACCGAATGCAGCTTTTAAATTTTCAAATTACCTTTAATCTAAAATCCCAAGGTTCTTCAAATTTCCAAAAATGCGACAACTGACAATTAAATGGGAAATGCCAAAATTACATTTGAGGGATCACCACTTCGTTTCTGTAATAACGACGTGACGATTCTCCGAAAAAGAAGGTCAGGGAGACCTCGTGGGAACCATAACTATAGGCGGACAATTCCGAAAGTGAAAAATCAAAACTGTAACCGAGATGAAACCGTTCATTCTGGATACCGACCATGGCGATAGCAGCATCGGGCCTGATTGATAGGTTATTTCGATACCAAAGTCCAAAAGTAAACCAATCCTCTTTCAAATAAAGCCCGGCGTTGATCTGTTTAAAAGAGCCTTGCTGCTGGTAAATAAGGTTGGGCGAAATTGTAAATTCGCGCGAAAGTAACGACCGGTGAAACCGGTGCCCTTTAGCCCCCACATGAAGCGTCATTTTCATCGGAAGTCTTCCGATCCGGTCTCCCTCAATAATCGACTGATCGGGCGCTGTAAGATGGTGAAGTGCCAGGCCAAAATAGACATCGTCAATCTGACCAACCATTCCAAAGGAAACATCAGGGAAGATTTTACGCCCGTCTTCGAATGGAAGGGGATATGAACCAGTAATCGTCCCTGTCCCCTGATCGATCATTCCGGGAAAAATTAGCTGTGAGGTGTTGAACTGCTTAGAGATAAAACCAGCTTCGAGTGCCATCGAAAGAAACATCCGATTGCTGACCTGGACATGATAGGAATAGAGGAAGGAAGAATAGATTGTATTGATCACTCCATTTAACTCCCTGTCGTACATTATTTTACCACCCAAACCACTTCGGATGCTGCTTACATATCCATCGTAGGTGAAATTATAGGTCACAAAAGTGTTTCCCTGATTTGGCCATTGGTTGCGGTAATTCGATATGAAACGGGGCATTGCGCTTGTCCCTGTAAGGGCAGGATTTAAATAAAGAGGATTGGCATAAAATTGCGAAAATTCGGGATCCTGTGCCTTCAACGCCAAAGATGTCGTAATAAAGAGTACAAATGCAAAGAAAATTTTCCTTATAAGGACAAAATCGGAAGAACGATAGTTCCAACCTTGAATAAACAGGAGTATTAAAATTGCCTTGCCTTTATTTTTCATTGACAAATAAATTATTATCGTTGGTTAGTTAAAATATTATCAATCAGAATAATATGTACTAATCTGTAAATCGGATTTCTTCAGGAATATCCTTAATAATTGTTAAGACATTGTTCAGCAGATATTCCTTTTGCCCATCAGCTACCTTCAGTGCCATTTCTATTTTAATTGTCTCCTGTTCAATAACTTCTTCTGGAATTATCCCATACATGTTTTCGATTACAGTAAACGCCTCGAAAGCGACAAGAAAATCGGAATTGATCACCAAATCGATGAACAGTGGGAGGTACTCATTGTAGCCAAGTCCGTTTTGCCAACAGGAAGCGACAAGTTCCTTACGTTCATTGATGTATTTGTCATTCCTAATGGCTGATATCAGCGTAGGGATACTGGCTTTGTCTTTTATCTCGGACAGAAGTTCAAGAATGGCCTTCTTTATTTCCGAATATGGGGTGTCATGAAGTAAATCAATCAGGGCCAATAAGATAACATTATTTCCAGACTCCCTGATCTGACCGATTGTTTCAACAACAAATTCAATATCCGCTGATTTTAAATCAGATAGGATTTTCTTCGATTTGTCCTCAATTCCCATGAAATAGATTTGTTTTGTTTTCGCAGTATTTCGACAAAGATAAAATTATATTTGCAAATCTGATTTTAATATTAAAATCCGGTTAAACTTTAACAATGAATACGAGCCACAAATTAAATCGTTCGCTCGGGATCATGACGGTAATCGTTGTGGTTGTCGGTAATATAATTGGTTCAGGGGTTTTTAAGAAAATCGCCCCGATGGCAGCAGAACTCCATTCCTCAGGTTGGATACTGATCGCCTGGGTCGTTGGTGGGTTGATCACATTGCTTGGCGCACTGAGCAATGCCGAAGTTGCGGGTCTCCTGGCAGATACAGGAGGGGATTTTGTTTATTATAAAAAGATCTATAACCGTTTTTTCGCCTTCATTTATGGATGGTCGTTATTTACTGTTATTCAGACGGCTTCAATATCTTCACTTGCTTATGTCTTTGCACAATCGCTGAACAGCTTACTGTCAATGCCACAATTACTTCCGTACCTGAGCCATTTATCAATAGGTGGAGTATTCTTTCCTTTTGCTGATTTCACAGTTAAACTAACGGCGATTTCACTGATAATTGTTCTTACGCTGATCAATATAAAAGGAATCAAATCG
>CAIYPA010000274.1 GCA_903927965.1 uncultured Bacteroidia bacterium
GGGACAAAGTACCGTTTATTCACAGGTTGCCGTTGCCGGGAACAATACGATTAAATATGTCGCATTAAATTATCAGGGAATTGCTTTAGGCAGTAATCAGGATGTTTCGGGGATGGGTTTTCTCCACGTGGATGTATGGACGGCCAATTCAACACAGCTAAACGTTTCTCTGATAAGTCCGGGTCCCGCAGAAAAGGCATATAGTATCACGGTTCCAACATCGGGTTGGTCAAGCCTGAATGTTCCCTTATCTTCTTTTTCAGGTGTGGATTTGACCAAAGTATTCCAATTAAAATTTGATGGAAATGGCACTGTCTGGATTGATAATATTTATTTCTATAAAACAACATCAGGGGGTTCATACACACAGAGCAGTACAATCGATTTTGAAACGTCCGGATTTGGAAAAGGCTTTGGGTGGTCTGTGTTTGAAAACGTTGCAAATCCACCGCTGCAGTTTGTTTCAAACCCGAATCCATCGGGGATCAATACTTCTGCAACCGTAGCTAAAATTACAGCGCTTCAGGCAGGCCAAGCTTGGGCCGGTTGTCAAACTGATAAAGTTTCTATGGGTACATTTCAATTGGATGCGACTCACAACATTGTCAAGATAATGGTTTATAAAACTGTCATAAGTGATGTAGGAATAAAATTTGCAACAGCTTCTGACTGGGCGGCAGTGGAAGTTAAGGTTGCAAATACAGTCGTAAATGCATGGCAGGAACTTACATTCGACTTTTCTAACGCCATGTATTCAGGTAATCCAACTCCATATGTTCAATTAATAGTATTCCCTGATTTCAACGCAAGGACTTCTGATAATGTAATCTATTTTGATAACATAACTTTTCATCAGAAATAAAAGGAAGTAATTTATGCAACTCAATGGTTAACAAGGCGATAACACTTGGAATAATTAAAGTCAATTACAAAAAAATATTGTTATGAAAAAAGCTAACAAAAATAGGATTTTAGCTGCTATCTATTCACTTTTGCTTATATTTCTGTCGGGATGTGAAAAAGAGAATGTTCAGAAAATTGAACAAAGGAATTGGCAATTGGTTTGGAGTGATGAATTCAATGGCGTGGCAGGAGTGTCACCCGACGCTGCGAAGTGGAAATATGATATTGGAACGGGCAATAATGGATGGGGTAATGCAGAATTGGAGTACTATACCAATCGTACCTCAAATGTATCTTTGGACGGCAACGGCAATTTGGCGATTACAGCCAAAAGTGAGATGTATGCCGGTTCGGCTTTTACTTCGGCCAGAATTAAAACATCAGGTTTTTTTGAACAAGCTTACGGACGAATTGAAGCACGCATCAAAACACCATGGGGGCCCGGGGTCTGGCCAGCTTTCTGGATGCTCGGATCCAATGAAAGTACTATAGGATGGCCACAATGTGGCGAAATTGATATCATGGAACTCAGGGGCCAGAAACCTAACATTGTAAGCGGTACCGTGCATGGACCCGGCTATTCGGGAGCGGCTTCAATTACAAAAAGTTTTGCTTTGGAGAATGCCAGGTATGATGTTGACTTCCATATATTTGCTGTTGAATGGGGGAAAGATTATATCGATTTCTTTGTAGATAGCACACTTTATCAAAGGATTACACCTGATAAACTAACGGGTGCTTGGGTTTTTGACCACCCTTTTTATCTTATTTTGAATGTTTCGGTGGGTGGCAATTATTTGGGTTTCCCTACAAGCCAAACCCCTTTCCCTCAATCTATGCTAGTGGACTATATTAAGGTTTACAAGGAAGCCGAGTAATAATCAAGTCTTCCCCCAATAGTTAGTTTGTTCCTCTCCAATGGCCCGGCGATTAAGTTAAACAATCGCTGGGCCTATCGGACGACTTGATCCTATAAGAAAAAGCCAGTAGCACCCGCATCAAGCATGCAGCTAACCTTAAATACATTAAAAGTAGAATGAAAAAATTAAAATTTTACTTCGTCAGTTTTATTATAATCATTATAATGGGTTGCCAAACAAAGCAAAATAAGCTGTCTGTCGAAGTCTATGAAACTTCTTCAAATGGCAACAAACTCCAACGAATAACTGAATTTCCTTCACGAGATGGAGCTGTATCCATTCGTTTGGATCCTGATCATAAATTTCAAACCATTACCGGATTTGGCGGGTCGTTTACCGAAGCATCTGCTTATTTGTTGAATAAATTGAGCAAGAAAAACCGTGATTTGATCCTGGAAGCTTATTTCGGGACAAAAGGCGCCCGGTACTCCTTGACCCGAACGCATATCAATTCCTGTGATTTTTCGTTGGGAAATTATTCCTATGCACCTGTAAAAGGAGACAAGGAATTGGAACATTTTTCAATAGACGAGGATCGCGATGATCTGATTCCGATGATCAGGGACGCCATGGCACATTCGGTAGATGGATTTAAAATTATTGCTTCGCCATGGACTGCGCCACCCTGGATGAAGGACAACAACGACTGGCGTGGAGGCAAATTGCTGCCTGAATACTATGATTGCTGGGCTTTGTTTTTTTCAAAGTACCTTAAGGCCTATAAAAAAGAAGGGATTGATATTTGGGGGATAACCGTGGAGAATGAACCACTTGGGTGTGGTGGCAATTGGGACAGCATGCACTATACACCTGAAGAAATGGTGAATTTTGTGAAAAATCACCTTGGTCCTAAACTTGAAGCCGATGGGCATCATGTAAAAGTTCTGGGGTATGACCAAAATCGTGGCGAGGAATTGGAAAAATGGGCAAATGTGATTTACAAAAACGAATCCTCATCAAAATACTTCGATGGATTGGCAATTCACTGGTACGCAAGTACGGTAGATTGGTTTCCACAATCGTTGAATTTTACGCACAATAAAGCTCCCGGCAAGCATCTAATCCAGACTGAAGCTTGTATTGACGCAGAAGTGCCCCATTGGCAGGATGATAAATGGTACTGGTCGGAAGAAGCTACCGATTGGGGTTGGGATTGGGCGCCTGCGGACCAGAAAAAGTTTCATCCCAAATATGTTCCTGTCTATCGTTATGCGAGGGATATTATCGGTTGTATGAACAACTGGGTGGATGGTTGGGTGGACTGGAACATGGTTTTGGACAAACAGGGTGGCCCCAATTGGTTTAAAAACTGGTGCATTGCACCTGTCATCGTTGATCCTGACAAGGATGAAGTCTATTTTACGCCCCTTTATTACACGATGGCGCATTTTAGCAAGTTTATTCGGCCTGGTGCTGTACGCATCGGAGTTGAAAACACTGATTCATCCTTAATGATAACTGCAGCCCTGAACCCGGACGGATCAATTGCCGTCGTTGTTTTAAACATGAATTCAGGATCAAAAAATATATATCTCTCCCTCGGGGATCGTTTGACTGAATTGCAGATAAGCGCTCAGGCGATTCAAACAATTGTGGTAAGTCCTTAATAGAAAAGGAGGCTGTCTGAAAATGATTGATCAGGAAGAACAATCCTTA
Source organism: uncultured Bacteroidia bacterium (assembly GCA_903927965.1). GTDB lineage: Bacteria > Bacteroidota > Bacteroidia > Bacteroidales > Prolixibacteraceae > JAAFHB01. Next base: position 3,480 of record CAIYPA010000274.1, read on the forward strand.
TTGTTATATCCTTCAAAATTGTGGAGTGCGCCATAATGTCAATCAATAAATTATCATGCAAACCGTGACAATCCCCTCTTAAGAAGCACAGTGCCAAAAACAATGTTCTGGATTGAGTCACAAACTTTCAAGAGGCTTTCTATCCCCGTCCGATTGGAGTTTTCTTCTTTTCCGAACCTTTGCTCGCGGATGTTTTTATTGCGGCCGTTTTTATCCTGGGTTGCGCGGTCCCTTTCCTCCTGGTAGACGGTCCCGGGATCCTTCGATCTTTGAAGGTTGTTTATGCTCTGGACCACTTACCCGGGGTTATTTACGGGGTTCCTCTGCGAGGGAGGGAAGGTCGAAGGATTTTAACGGTTTTCAAATGTTATCAACTTCGGAAATCCATATCTCCTCTAAGCACCAATCAAAACACCGTAGGTGTTATAGTATTGTAGAACAAATAATTAATCCATCCACCAGCGGCGCAATCTGAAAGTTGTTGGGAGAGTGAATGATCAATGCGCCGCAAAATTCCAAAAGTTTGCCGAAGGTTATAAACAAAAATATATATATTCCTTTTCAAAAGTTCTTCTATCCTCTTTGTAATTATAAATTGCGGAATCAGTACTAATGGACGATATATCGCTAATAATAGAATAAATAGCTGGCGGAATCATGATTTATTTATATATTTACAGCCAAGTAAAACAGTTGTATCATGGACAGGATCATTGGAAGGGGGGAACAAAAAGCAAAACTAAAATCGTATTTTGCCAGCGATAGCTCTGAGTTCGTAGTGGTCTATGGCAGGAGAAGAGTTGGAAAGACATTCCTTATCAGGGAGTATTTCAACAATACGTTTGATTTTCAGGTGACTGGATTGGCCAATGCAGGGATGAAGGAACAATTGATCAATTTCCATGCTTCGGTTCAAAAGTACTATCCTTCACCGGTCCCATTTGCCGACACATGGTTCAATGCCCTTCAGCAGTTGATTGAGCTGTTGGAGCAGTCAAAATCAAACCGGAAACTTGTATTCATCGATGAATTGCCATGGCTGGATACACCAAAATCTGGGTTTCTGAGCGCTTTTGAACATTTTTGGAATAGCTGGGCATCTGCCAGAAGGGACATCCTGCTGATCGTGTGCGGCTCGGCAACTTCCTGGATAACAGGCAAATTGCTGAACAATAGGGGAGGATTTCACAATCGTGTAACGAAAAGAATGTCGATTGCCCCTTTTACATTGGGCGAGTGTGAAGAATACCTGCTTTCAAAGAATATCGTTCTGAACCGGTATCAGATTGTAGAAAGCTACATGATTTTTGGGGGGATCCCCTATTACCTGAGTTTGTTCGAAAAGGGAAAGAGCCTGGCTCAAAACATCGATAATTTGATTTTTAATGAGAGTGGTGAATTGCGCAACGAATTCAATAACCTGTATGCTTCCTTATTTAAAAACCATGAGAACTATGTAAAAGTTGTGGAAGTATTGGCCAAAAAAGCGATAGGCTTGTCCCGCGACGAAATACTCACCTTGTCAAAACTATCGGATGGCGGAACTACTACGAAAATATTTCAGGAATTGGAAGAATGTAAATTTATCAGGAAATACAATGCTTTGGACAAGAAGACAAAGGATGGGCTTTATCAATTGACCGATTTTTACACCTTGTTCTATTTTAAATTTATTCAGAAAAACGAATACAACGACCCCTACTTCTGGTCAACTTCGATTGATAGTCCAGAGCATAGGTCATGGAGTGGTTATGCCTTTGAGCAGGTTTGTTTGGCGCATATCGACCAGATAAAACGAAAGCTTGGCATTGCTGGAGTACAATGCAAAACTGCCTCATGGAGAAGCCGCACTTCCGAACCCGGTGCACAAATTGATTTATTGATCGAACGCAAAGATCAGATCATCAACTTATGCGAAATAAAGTATTCAACTCAGGAATTTTCGATAGACAAAAACTATAGCCAAACATTAAGAAACAAAGTGGGCGCCTTCCGTGATGAAACCAAAACAAAGAAAGCCGTTCATCTTACAATGGTTACAACTTATGGGTTAAAACCAAACGAATATGCAGGAATGGTACAAAATGAAGTGGTATTGGATGACCTTTTTTGAGTTGGAATATCAAGTAAATTATATCTTTGAGTCTTAAATTTGCCAAAGAACACAAATTGTAAAATCTACCCGGGATTTATTTGATTCCGGAAAAAATGAAGCAAAATGAACCAAACTATTTTCGTCTGCCTCCGAACTATGTTTTTGCTAACCGTATTGATCGGATGTAAAACTGTTTCGGTAACTACAGTGGCGGTCAAATCACCTGGCTACTTGTTCGAAGGCGGAACGAAAGGCTATAAAACCTTCAGAATCCCGGCCATCGTCACTTCAACAAAAGGTACTGTTCTTGCATTTGCAGAAGGCCGAAAAAATGGATCGTCAGATACAGGCGACATCGACCTTGTGCTTAAAAGATCGGAAGATAAGGGAAAAACCTGGAGCACCCTTGCTGTTATCTGGAATGATGGGGACAATGTCTGCGGCAATCCAGCACCTGTTGTCGATAAGAGTACCGGGGTTATCTATTTGTTGTCCACCTGGAATCTTGGGACGGACCATGAACCGGATATCATTAAAAAGACAAGTAAAGATTCACGCCGGGTTTTTGTCTTGTCATCAACCGATGATGGCAAAACCTGGACAGAAGCAAAGGAGATCACCCCTTCTGTAAAATTAAAAGAGTGGACCTGGTATGCAACCGGCCCCTGCCATGGCATTCAGATCGAAAAAGGGTCAAATGCAGGCCGTTTGATAATCCCCTGCGACCATATAGAGGCTGTTTCCAACAAGTATTACTCGCATACGATCTATTCCGACGATCACGGAAAAACATGGGCTTTGGGTGGAACAACCCCTCAGGACCAGGTTAACGAATGTACAATAGCAGAACTCTCTGATGGAAAACTGATGCTCAACATGCGGAATTATGACCGTAGTCAGAACGCAAGAAAAATTTCGTTGAGTAACGATGGCGGAGCAACCTGGGGGAATATCTTGAGTGACAATTCTTTGCCAGAACCCATCTGTCAGGGCAGTTTGTTCAGTTATACCAACAAGAGGACGGGGAAAAGCAAATTGCTGTTCCTGAATCCTGCCGATGAAAACAAACGGCAGAATATGACCCTTAGGATAAGTTCCGACAATGGATCAACATGGGCAAAATCGAAAGTGCTTTTTGCAGGTCCTTCTGCCTATTCCGATTTAACGTTATTGCCAAACGGAACCATTGGGTGCTTTTACGAAGCAGGGAGTACAAGTCCTTACCTGGGAATTATTTTTCAGGAAGTTTCATTTCCCGAATTGGAAAAATAGATTGGAGATTCATGTTTCAGTTATTGGGATTATCGAAATTTCTATTCGATCAAATCTCGTTTGGCTAAACCGCTTTGGCTTTTTGTTTTAGAAACGCTAGCCCATTCTTTACAAAATCCTGTGCATTAGGGCATACATTTTTGAAAATGCCTCGTTTATAGCCAAATCCGGTATTCCCAGTGTTGTAGGTTTCCATCAGGATCCTGGCATTTGGACATACATCGGCCAATGAATAGAACACTTCATTCCATGGAACAAGTCCACCACCAGGTACTCCACGGTCACTTTCACACGCGTGTATTCCCCACAATGCATTGCCACAGGTCTTTATGGCAGCAGCGTAATTGCGTTCTTCAGTCACCATTTGGTAGGTATCGAGGTTAATGTACAGGTTGGGATGCCCAACCATTGTGACCAAATCAACGGCCTCATTTGCCGAATGGACAAGATGGGTCCTAAATCGGCTCATCGGTTCAATAACAAGTTTTACATTCAGGCTTTGGGCAAATGCCGAAAGTTGATACAGATTCTTAGCAATACGTTCCAATTCTGCAGTTTGCCTGGGTTGGCGAAGAATATTGCCCGGATGACCATATATGGCGCCATTATAAGCAACTGCTCCCAAATCAGTGACCCGGATGATGATCTGACGGTGCCATTCCATTCCAAGACGTTGATTATCTTCTGATTCGGAGGAAATGTCACATTGCATTGGCCACAGGTTACCTGGTCCAATCGACAGTTCAAGACCAAGTTCTACTGCTCTTTTCCTCACTGGAATAGGGTTAAAAGAAACATCATCTCCAAGCGATATTTCAAAGCAGTCTAAACCAAGTGAGCTGACTTCGTCAAGGACTGGCAAACATTCATCGGTCCAATGCTCAACCCATAGAAATTGATGCGCCCCATATTGATATGATGTCATTTTCGAAGTATTTAAGGACAAATGTAGGGATTGAAAGTGGTGTTGCAATTGTGATTACCCTATTCATTTTGATTTCTGGTTAAATTCTGAAATGATTATTTTGTTGACCACAAATTCACTAATTTTTTCCAGACGAAATTCGTGAATTAGTGGTCGTGTAAATGCAAATGCAAAAAATACATCTGTGGCACAACTATCTGTTATATAAATATTTAATTTTTTTTCATAAAGAAAGCGGCTCATTTCAGGTATTGAATTGGCCGCTTTTAGTGTACTAAATTGGAATGTTAAACGTTAAACGCTGCTTTGATCTTGTCAACGTAATCAAGCTTTTCCCATGTAAAGAGTTCGACTTCTTTAACAAGGTCTCCCCAATAAGGTGAAGAGTATTTCTTGGTCACTGTGACCGGAGTACGGCCCATGTGCCCATAGGCAGCGGTTTCCTCATAAATTGGGTTGCGAAGTTTCAACCTGGTCTCGATGGCATAGGGGCGAAGGTCGAACAAGGAGGCCACTTTGTCTGCGATCTCACCGTCATTCAAGCCAACTTTTGCTGTACCATAGGTGTTTACGTAAATATTCACTGGCTGTGCAACGCCAATTGCATAGGCAAGCTGAACCAGGATCTCATCTGCGATGCCGGCAGCAACCATATTCTTGGCAATGTGCCTTGCAGCATAGGCAGCAGAACGGTCCACTTTTGATGGATCTTTTCCAGAGAAGGCACCACCTCCATGGGCTCCTTTTCCTCCATAGGTATCCACAATAATTTTCCGTCCGGTAAGGCCTGTGTCTCCATGAGGTCCGCCAATCACAAATTTTCCGGTTGGGTTCACATAGAGGATATAACCCGGAACAAACAATTGCTGGATCGATTCTGGTAATTTGGCCAAAATAGCTGGGATCAGGTATTGCTGAACATCTTCTTTGATCTTGTCGCACATGGCCTGATCTGTTTTTGCCTGTGCTTCTGGTGAGCCGTTTTCAGGCAACAAAAATTCATCATGCTGGGTAGAAACTACAATGGTATGGACTTTAACCGGTTTGTTGTTCACGTCATACTCAATGGTTACCTGGGACTTGGAATCCGGGCGTAGGTAGGTCATTACTTTTTGTTCACGGCGGATGGCAGCCAATTCCAAGAGCAACAAATGCGAAAGGTCGAGCGACAAAGGCATGTAATTTTCGGTTTCGGAGGAGGCGTACCCAAACATCATCCCCTGGTCGCCGGCACCCTGATTTTCACGGTCAACTTTATCGACACCACGGTTGATATCGGGTGATTGTTCGTGTAATGCAGTCAATACACCACATGAATCCCCGTCAAACTGGTATTCAGCCTTTGTATAACCGATCCGGTTGATTACCTTACGTGCCACTTCGCGTACATCGACATAAGTTTGTGATTTGATCTCACCAGCCAAGATAACCTGACCAGTGGTGACCAGTGTCTCGCAAGCCACTTTTGAGTTGGCATCATAAGCTAAAAATTCGTCAAGTACCGCATCCGAAATCTGATCGGCCACTTTATCTGGGTGTCCTTCCGACACCGATTCTGAAGTAAAGAGATATCCCATAATATAAAATTTAACCCAGATTATTTGGGTCGATTGATAAATAAATAATTACAGGGATTTTTGATTGAATGGAAGTGTCCAAAAATTTTGTTTTAGCATTTTTTTCCGTGGTTGCAATCAATCAAATTTATCCACAAATAACGGCACGAAAGTATATATTTATAATTACATCTGCAAACAATGATGTGAATTTAGTGAGGTTAAAACTATGAATCAATACAAGAAGGCACACAAGGAACAAGTTAAAGGCCAGGTAGGCGACATTTTTCAATATGTCCCTCCTTGAACTATTTTGTCAAAGGAGGGACATATTTACTAGAATATGGCTACTTCAGGGTGAAATTTTCCCATTCATTGCCAACCGAATTGCTCACATTTACCTGAGGCGATTGTTCTTTGTTGTTAATGATAACCGATTGTAACGAGACGTTCTCCTTTAGGTACTTTGAAAGTTCGTTGTAGCTGATGTCACCTTTGGATTCCTGTAATTTTTTCAACAGGTAGTACGTGAAAAACCCATGTTGCTTTTCCTTATAAGGCAAGGAGGATTGGTTGCCGGAACTTGCGGCAAAAACGA
>CAIYPA010000275.1 GCA_903927965.1 uncultured Bacteroidia bacterium
CCCCTTCTTCTTCCGCTCGCGATAATAACATCATTTTATGTGCGTTATCTGATCATTGCTTTTAAGGAAGGGTCTTTTACAAAGTCCGATTTTAACCTGTTACGGTTGAACGTTTTGTTAATGACACTGATAAGTACAGCCGTACCAATTGCAGTTTTTATTCTATTGAAGGGTGAAAAAAAACCAGAAATAGCTTCCCTTGTTTTGATCACGATCCTATTCTGGAGCCTGGCTATCTTCATTGTATCCTCTTTGCGGCAAAAAAATGCCTTCCGTTTATGGTCGGGCATGGTCGCAATGGTCCTTTCTGTTTGTTTGATAATCATGCCATTGGCCAACAAAATTGCGATCACAAATCCTTCTTACCGATCCTATCAGGAACTTCGTCATAGAGCTGACCTCAAAAACGCCAAATTCTTTTTCAACGGCGAGATCCCTGGAAAGTTTATAGAGGTGATCTGGAACAGCGGCCACGAAATAAAATTATGGGATCCTTGGAACAACACACAACTGCCTGCCAGATTGCCAATTCTATTTTTATCGTATGAAGACCCCACCACTGTATTGCCGGCTGACATCCTCAGTAATTATCAGATTGAAGTCATCGGCCATTTTGATAGCAATCCTGGCAAAACAGGAGGGAACATTGTTTTATCCAATTACGCAACAATCATTCGGTAACCTGTAACGAATTGATAAAAATGGCGTCTAATTGGTTTTAACACTCATTTTTAATCTTCTATTGTTATGAAAAAAATAAACCTTATTCTTGTTGGTACCCTGTTCATTTCCTTACTTTTTGCTTCATGTTTTTATGGTATAAAAGGAAATGGGAAAGTCGTCAAAAGCGAACGCCAGGTAGAAAATTTTGAATCCATAGAAGTCAGTGCCGGACTCGATTTGATTTTAATACAGGATTCAGTGATAAAAGTCGTTGTTGAAGCCGACGAAAATCTCCAGAAAATCATTAAAACAGAAGTTTCGCATGGGAAACTTAAAATTTATCCTGAAACAGGTATCCGACATGCTGCCTCCAAAAAGGTTTTCGTCACCATCAAAAACATCAATTCTCTCCAAGCAAATTCAGGGGCCGGTGTCAAATCAAAGATGGAATTAAAACTGAAATCGATTGATATTTCTGTCTCAAGCGGAGCGGACATTGATTTGGCACTTTCGGCATCTAAAATGAGAGTCGAGGGCAGCAGTGGTGGCAACGTTGATCTTTCAGGTACTGTTGAAAATCTTGATGTGGATGGATCAAGTGGCGTTAACATCAATGTTTCGGACTTGAAATCGGTCAATTGCAATGCAGGTGCTTCAAGTGGAGCCAAACTAAAAATAACGGTAACAGAAAAACTCATTGCAAAAGCAAGCAGCGGTGGTCAGATAAAAGTTACAGGAGATCCTAAAGAAAAGGATATTCAGAAATCAAGCGGTGGGGACGTTTCCTTCAGGTAAACAAAAAAAATCTGGTTGCCGTCAAAAATAAACTATTTTGCCAGCAACCAGATTTTTCTTTATTTCAATTAATTACATTTCCCCCTATTCCCTTTTCATAATCCCGAAACAGATTATTTTTACAATAGAATCAACACTTTTCCCAAGGTCAGTGGAGCGATAGGGGCCAGCGGAGAGCGGCATTTCAAGTCCCCTGATCGCGGTGGTGATTCCAATCGCAACAAGGGTAAAATCCTTTATAATAAATTTCCTCTGACGTGCTCCCTCCAAAAGTATCCGTTTCATCATCCGGATCTCCTCCTGATAGTATTGCGATTTTATCTTGTCAATGAATTCAACGGCAGCCGTATCATTTTCAATCGCATTGTAAAAATTAGCCAATTGTCTGTAAGTCGTGATTTTAGTCATCACATAATCCTTTAGTTTTTCAGCTGGATCAATATCCTTCTGTAAAACTTTTGAGAGTTCTGCACGCAGTGTATCAGCCTCCTTTTGAATGACTTCCTGAAAAAGATCTTCTTTGCTACTGAAATAGTAATACAGTGAACTTTTACCTTTTCTTACTGCATTGGCAATATCATCAAGGGTAGTTTTTTTATACCCGTATTTACTGAAGATCTCCTGTGCTATTTTAAGGATATTCTCCCTTACAGCATCCCTTTTTATGCTACTGTTCTCAATATTCATAGGATAAAGTTGATTAACTATGGGTCAAAAATAACAAATTTAGTCAAATCCAAAAAAAGCTTTATAGTCCTGATCGTAAAGATAGATAATCCAATTGACACTTTTCGAACAAAACGTATTATTCTTAGATAACCCTTTTGCGTAACAAAATGTTTAGTGAAAGGCAAAAAAAAATGGCAGAACCTTTTGTCCTGCCAAAAATGATTTGAATTATATATATAAATGATTAGGGCCTCAAAAAATCCAACGAAAACTGTAAAAGACGATTAAACTGGCGATCAATCCAGCATAAATGGTAATGTTTCAACCAGCATCTGGACACAAAATTGATTAAAATACTGAAAGCTTTAACATGAAATTCATCACCTTTTTGAGACAATATAATAAGTGCGGCATTTTGGGCAATAAGTGC
>CAIYPA010000276.1 GCA_903927965.1 uncultured Bacteroidia bacterium
CGACCTGTATGTCTATTACCTGATGCACACTGCCGCTTTTTTGCGCGAAGGTGGAAGATTGGGTTATGTGATCAGCAGCAGTTGGTTGGATGTTTCTTTCGGTGCCGGGTTGCAGAAATATTTGCTCGACCATTTTAAGATCGTGGCAATTATCGACCATCAGCATACAAGGAGTTTCGAAACCGCGTTGGTCAATACAATTATCCTTATCCTCGAAAGGTGCGCCGATCCCTTAACACGTGAAAAAAACAATGTACGTTTTGTAAAAGTGACAACCGAATATGAAAAGCTATTCGGGAATTATACTGACAATGAAAGGATTGACCTGGTTGCCAATTGGGCTGGCGAAATTGAAAATGTGAACAGTGATTATTCCAACGCCGACTTTTCGATCAGTGTCGTTAACCAAAAGGAGTTGGAGCTGTTCAGTACAATCGATGGGAAATATGAAAACGGAAATTGGGGCGCAAGATACTTCCGGGCACCCGGCATTTATCATAAATTAATAAAGGCAAGCAAAGGAAATCTCATGCCTCTGAGCTCTTATGTTGATGTGAAGTATGGTATTAAGTCAGGGGCAAACGATTTTTTCTACATAATAGACGAAACAGTTAAGGCGCTTACTATGCCGGACGACTTGTATAAAATGCAGTTTGGAATCAAGCTTTATACCGAAATTGCCAATCACAAGCGGATTTGGGAAAAATTTGGCTGGCAAAGACAAATTGGGTAAATTCAAAAACAAGATTTTAAAATACATCAACGATGCTAAAGAGGGCGATATCAACAAGAGGGAGTCGATAAAAGGTAGGAACATTTGGTATGACCTTTTCCCTTATGCAGTTGTTGGCGAATTTATTTTCCCATCCAAGATTTTTGAAGTTTATGGCCTGTTTGATAACCGTAATGCAAAGATATACTGCGATAAGGTGAATTATGCCATCACGGTGAAAGAGGAGTTCAAGGCATATTCGGAAACGATTTTTTTATTGATGAACAGCATTTCCTTTCGTTTTCTGTTGGATCTGTTCAGCCGTCAGATGGCAGGGAGCCTCAGCGATATTGATGTCAATGTGACCGAGAATACCTTATTGCTCGATCCGGCACTTTTAACCGGAAAAAAGGATGAGCTTGATAAGATAATGGCATCTTTAAAATCACGTTCGCCATTGCCTATACAGGAAGAGATTTTGCAAAAAGACAAAAGGGATTTGGATATTTTAATCTTTGAGGCGGTTGGATTGACCGAAAAAGATGTGGACGAACTTTATTTTGAAGCATCAGATTATGTGGCACGCAAAAAGAAGAAAACGGATAGTGTTGTCACGAAGAAATCGAAAGGGCAGTTGACGAACGAAGATGCAATAGAATTGATCCGTGAACGATTTTCGGAAGTAAGGAGTTACGAATCGTTGATTGAAAATGTTGAGACAATCTCTTATAAGGTACCCGATTGGTCCGCAAAATATCCAAAACAAGGTTTGGGGATGGATAATTTATTCGGTCATTACAATGTCTATTTTAAACAAGGGAATACCCAAACAACACTCAGCTTTTCCAATATCAGCCAGTTGGAATTGTTCCGCTTTATAAACGAGACGGTC
>CAIYPA010000277.1 GCA_903927965.1 uncultured Bacteroidia bacterium
CCTTCGCGCAAAAGGTTGATCCCAACCAAAACATCAAAAACCCCTTTTCGCAAATCTTCCATGATCTCCACCCGTTCCATCGTATCGACATCGGAATGGATGTACCGGCATTTGATATTCATCCGATCTAAATATTTGGACAGTTCTTCAGCCATCCTTTTGGTCAGGGTTGTAACAAGTACACGCTCATTTTTTTCCACCCTAACATGGATTTCTTCAATGAGATCATCGATCTGATTGATTCTTGGCCTGATTTCAATCTGGGGATCCAACAATCCTGTTGGTCGTATAATCTGTTCAACAACAACACCTTCGCTTTTTTGCAATTCATAGTCGGCTGGGGTGGCACTTACAAATACGATCTGGCGTGCAACATCTTCAAATTCCTCAAACTTCAAGGGTCGGTTGTCGATGGCAGCTGGAAGGCGGAAACCATAGTCAACTAGGTTTACTTTTCTGGAACGGTCACCCCCATACATGGCATGGATCTGGGGCATCGTCACGTGGCTTTCGTCAACCACCATCAGGTAATCTTCGGGAAAATAATCGAGCAGGCAAAATGGGCGTGAACCTGGCTCCCTGTTGTCAAAATATCGCGAATAGTTTTCTATTCCAGGGCAATAACCCAATTCCCTGATCATCTCAAGATCGTAGGTGACCCTGTCTTCGATCCGTTTGGCCTCGACAAACTTTCCTGTTTTTTTGAAAAATTCAATGTGTTGGACAAGGTCATTTTGAATTTTTCGGATGGCCAATTGGATCGTCTCCTTGGTTGTTACAAAAATAGTGGCGGGGTATAGAATGTAATTGTCCTGTCTTTCAATGGTATATCCGTTTTCTGGATTAAATGTGGCGATCTCTTCGATTTCATCGCCAAAAAAAACAATCCTGACAGCCTCATCTGCATAAGCGGGGAAAATATCGACAGTATCCCCTTTGACCCGGAAGTTGCCCCTTTGGAATAGCACTTCGTTCCTCGAATACATCGCATCGACCAGTTTATGAAGGAAAAGGTTTCTACTAACAACTTCCCCAACTTTAATCGCAATCACATTGGCATGAAAATCTTTCGGATTGCCAATTCCATATAAACATGATACAGAGGAAACTACGATAACATCCCTTCTTCCAGAAAGGAGGGCTGAAGTTGTGCTTAACCTTAATTTCTCGATCTCCTTGTTGATGGATAGGTCTTTTTCGATAAACGTATCGGTGACCGGAATATAAGCCTCAGGTTGGTAATAATCGTAATAGGAGACAAAATACTCGACGGCGTTTTGAGGAAAAAATTGTTTCATCTCCCCATAAAGCTGGGCAGCAAGCGTTTTGTTATGGCTCAATATCAACGTGGGTTTTGCGACCTGTTGGATCACATTGGCCATGGTGAATGTTTTCCCTGATCCGGTTACACCCAATAATGTCTGGTAAGGAATGTTGTTGTTCACCCCTTCAACCAACTGACCGATTGCTTCAGGCTGATCGCCTGTTGGCTGGTAATCCGATACGATTTTAAATTCCATGATTATGAATTCTTTGGAATGACTAAATTAACAATAATGGGCATTCTTTTTCAACCCACCCATTTTCTTCATTGAACGGATTTTGCCTTGCGGCGCATTGGTCTATTGATCTTTTGGATAAATTTCTGATTGCGCCGCCATATTCCGGGAAATCTGCTTTTCTACCAATATTTCGCACCTACGGTGCTTTTTGACGTTATAAAGAATAAATTTTCATCTCCTTAACAGGATGGCATTGGGAATGAAAGTGACTGATTTCTATACAAGTACTAAAATTTAAATGAATTTAAGCAATCTTTATTCCTGTGCATTTTCAAATTCTTTCATTCCTTCATTTTTTCATTGCTTCATTTTCCGTTCTCCGTTTTTCGTTCTCCACCACTCCCTCTCTCTAAATCTCTTTCCCAATTGTCACTTCATAATATGGCGTTACATCGACCCACATCATACCTGCGCGTTCGGCAGCCAATAAGCCAAGTTGCCCATCTTCAAAGACTTCGCAATCGGTAGGTTGAATACCTATCAGTTCAGCAGCTCTTAAAAACGTATCAGGAAATGGTTTGTGATTGACCACATCTTCGGAAGCCACCACATGTTCAAAACAATCTTTGACACCTGCGATCTCAAGGGTTTTCCAAGCCAAATATTGAGAACCACCTGTACCGCAAGCCATGGGAAGCTTACCCTTGTTTTCCAGGATAATGTTAACGACCGGCATGATGGGCTTGGCTTTGTGCATGTTTTGTTCAAACCGCTCTTCCTTGGTACGAGTAAATTCAACTTCGTCAAAATTGGCATTGAATTTATTTTTGAGGTACTGACTGGTTTGGAGGGCCGGAACACCGATCACTTCGTTGAAAAGTTCCGGGGTAAAATCAATTCCATGCTCGGCAGAGGTCTGTCTCCAGGCAATGAAGTGGATAGGCATCGTATCGCAAATCGTGCCGTCAATATCGAAAATCAGGCCCTTTGCAAGCGGGTTTTTTGTCAATTCTTTTTTCATTTTTTTGATCGTATATTTGACCCCAAAAATAGGGATATAATAGAATAGATTAGATTTAAAATTTTAAAAATGACCAGTACGCACCTGTATTTGCCAACCAACCTTCCCCAATGGGAAATATTTTTAGGTATTGCGTTGATTACCATGGGTTATATCGAGAAGAAGTCACTCTGGACCTTTCTAGGGTGGGGAGTCCTGATTGTAACTGGATTGACAGCTCTTTATTTCATTCTTTTTGGGGAATTGGCTTCCTTGGCTGATTCTCAGGTACAAAACCACATCAGTTCCCTTCTTATAGCCACTTCATGGCAGGCAGTGACTGGTGGGGCATTGGCTGTTTTCTCGCTTCTAATGTTCCATTTCAAGAAAAAGCGATATAACCTATTGGCTGTTCTTTCGATTATTTATTTCGTTTTGATTTTTTTCCTTTATTATCAGGTTTCACAGAGTTCCGGTCATATGAATCAATCCCAACCCAGAACAGAACAAGATAAATAGGGAACGCTTCCAAAAAAGATTTGATTTAATTATTAAAAGTAAGTTGATTTAATCACTTGAATATTAAATATATAAACACTTTGTAAGAATATGGCAAATGATATGAGTCCATTATGGGAGATCCTTAAAATCCTCCTTCCATCGGTTATAGTATTTCTTACGGCTTACTTTCTTTTACGCGACATGCTCGAAAATTCCTTTAAGAAACGTGAGTTGGAAATGAAAGCGAAAACGGCAGGCCAGATCACTCCGGTACGTCTGCAGGCATATGAACGGCTGGCATTGGTACTTGAGCGCATTTCGCCCCAATCATTGTTGATGAGGATATCGCCTCACGATAAAAGTGCACCCGATTTTCACCAGCAATTGCTTTCACAAATCCGGCAGGAATTTGAGCACAATGTCTCCCAACAGATTTATGTGTCTCCTCTTTTATGGCAGGCCATACTCATAGCCAAGGAGAACTTAATCGGAATCATCAACAAATCTGCTGATGAAGTCGGGAAAGAAGCACATGCCATTGTGTTAAGTCAAAGAATCATTGATAATTATGTTTCAGGGAAGGAACAGCCCATAATCATGGCGATGGACGAACTGAAGAAAGAGGTTGGGAAATTGTTTTAAACGTATTTGTGATCCGGCTAAACAAGTCAGGGATTTATATCCCTGAATAAAAAACAGTAAAATCAGAAAAGCAGGAATTTTTCCACTTTTCTGATTTTATTTTAACCCAATTCGATTATTTTATAGTTAGGCTGTTTTTTGCCTATTATAAATCTATAATTGGTTTATACACAGGTACCAGTGTTTTCATTATCGTCCAGCCGATCAAATACATAAAGGCACAAATGGAAAAGATAATGAAATAACCAGCCTCAATCCCTTTAAAGCCCATGAACTGTGTTTGAGCCTGTTCGGTATAATCAAACAATACGCCAGAACCTTTGTTGATGAAAAACGAACCCAGACCACCGGCCATCCCGCCAATGCCAGTAATCGTTGCAATGGCAGATCTTGGGAACATATCCCCGACTGTTGAAAAAATATTGGCCGACCAGGCTTGATGTGCCGCACCTGCTATCCCTATTATGATCACAGGAAACCAAAAGGTGATACTTCCAAGTGGCTGAGCCAGCAGAGCCAAAAGTGGGAAAAATGCGAAAATCAACATGGCTTTCATCCGACCGGCGTAAGGATTCATCCCTTTTTTGGAAACAAAATAGGAGGGGAGCCAACCGCCGTAAATTGAAAGAAGCGTAATCGTATAGAGTATGAAAAGTGGGAATGCACTTTGAGTAGAATCCATTTTATAGACAGAACTTAAGTAAGCAGGTGTCCAGAAAAGGAAAAACCACCACACACCATCTGTCAGGAACTTGCCCGTGGCAAAAGCCCAGGTTTGTTTATATTTGAAATGAGCGGCGAATGTAGCTTTTACCTGATCACCCAATTTTTCCTGCCCACTTAAATGGTCTGCAACCTTATCCTGATGAATATACTCCAGTTCAAGCTTATTCACTTTTGGATGAACTTCCGGTTTCTTGTAGATAAATACCCAGACGCCCATCCAGACAAATCCAAGGGCACCAATAATAATAAACGCTGCTTCCCAACCCCATGCCTTTGCAATAAAAGGAATTGTGATTGGAGCCCCAAGTGCACCAACTGTTGCACCGGCATTAAAAATACTGGTGGAAAAGGCCCTGTCTTTTTTTGGAAAATATTCGGCTGTTGTTTTAATTGCTGCAGGAAAATTGCCTGCTTCTCCTACCGCCAAAACAAAACGGGCAAGGATAAACAAAGTTACACTGACCGAAACGATTGATGAGGTACTGCCAACAGTACTGATGATGGTCTTGGCTTCTTCAAAGCCAACAAACCATTTCCCGCTTAGTATTCCGGAAGTTGCAATGCCGCAGAAAGCATGTAAGACCGCACCAACAGACCATACACCAATTGCCCAAAGAAATCCTTTTCTGGTGTCCAGCCAGTCAACAATTCGTCCGGCAAACAACATGCTCACGGCATAGAAAATAGAAAAAAGGGCTGTGATGGAACCATAATCGGTATTCGTCCAGTGAAACTCAGGAGCAATAAAATCCTTCCACGTCAGGGACAATACTTGCCGGTCAAGATAGTTGATGGTTGTTGCGAAAAAAAGCATTGCGCAGATCATCCACCTGTAGTTCGTCATC
>CAIYPA010000278.1 GCA_903927965.1 uncultured Bacteroidia bacterium
ATTGCGGATCAATTCCGTTGTAAGCGAAATCCTTGTCAATGAGCAGGGTAAGATTTTAGGAGTTAGTTATTTTGATGATAAAAATCAGCTGAAGACCCAAACTGCTGATGTTGTGATCATTTCGGCTTCTGCCACAGAAACACCCCGGTTGCTCCTCAATTCAAAATCAAAATTTTTCCCTAAAGGGATCGGAAACGAAAACGACTGGGTGGGTCGCAACCTTCAGGGTCATGCCTATACAGGTGCACGGGGGATTTTCACAGAGGATGTTTATGACGATCTGGGACCCGGGGCTTCGGTGGCCATCTGTGATTTCAGTCACCATAACCCGGGAATTATGGGTGGCGGTATGTTGTGCAACGAATTTATCAGGATGCCTTACCTATTTACGAATGTGCGTCCACCTGATGCGGCAAAATGGGGCAAAGCGCACAAAGAATTTCAGCGCATCAACTTTAAAAAAGTTGCACAGGTGCAAGGCCCTTATCAGGAAATTCCAACCTTTGAATCACGTGTAGAAGTGGATCCGGTTGTCAAGGATTTCTGGGGGATCCCTGTTGTCAGGCTTTCTGGATCAAGGCATGAAAAAGACATTGAGGGGTGCAAACTGATGTCCGAGAAGGCGGAACTCTGGCTGAAAGAGGCAGGTGCCGTTTATACCTGGCAAAACGTGGGTGGCGGTAAAGGACTCAGCGGTGGGCAGCACCAGGCGGGAACCTGCCGGATGGGAAACGATCCTAAAACTTCTGTAACCGATAAATTTGGAAGGATCCATGCTGTTCCCAATTTGTTTGTGGCCGATGGAAGCCTCAATGTCAACAATGGCGGTTTCAATCCGGCCTTGACAATCATGGCTTTGGGATTCAGGGTAGGGGGCTATATTGCCAGCGAGTGGACAAAAGGTAACAGATTTAAATAAACCTCACATGAAACGAGAACGCATTTACAAGACAATATTGCTTTCCATACTGACGACATTCACCATCATATTGCTCGCTTTTGGATCTTTTTATACCTATTGGAATTCCGCGCCGCCCGACAGGACCTGTGGAGGATGTCACGAAATCGGGAAATCGGTCAACTCGATGGCACAATCTTCACACCGTGATTTCAAATGCAAAGAGTGCCATGGCACTGCTTTCAGCAACGGAATCCATTCCTTGAAGGAGAAGGGGATGATGGTGGTGAGCCATATAAATGAGGCGAGGGTAGAGAACATCAGGCCTAAGGAAAACCAATTGCTCGATATCCTTAACAATTGCAAACGCTGCCATGCCACCGAATACGCCGATTGGATATCGGGTGGCCATTCGGTTGATTATCAGCATATCTTTTTAAACGAGAAACACAATTCGACCGAACAGGTCAATTTTGATTGCCTACGTTGCCATGGGATGTTTTTCGAGGGAACTATCAAAGATCTGGTTGAGCCATTAAACATCAGGGGTCCCTGGCACCTGAAGCTCGAACAGAAAGCAACAGATCCTGCGATTCCGTGCATGGCCTGCCATCAGATCCACCAATTGGGCCAGCCTGCCATAAGACCAGATTACGCTTCACCAAAGGCTATTTTTTACCAGCAAAAAGACACCTTTTCTGTCGTGAGCTTTTACGACCGCCATGAAAAAACGCATTACCCAATCGCCGAACTGCCAAAATTAAAACTATGGCAGGGCGAACAAATGGTGAAAGTCTCTGATGACAAGGTCATTCGAATATGTGTTCAATGCCACGCCCCAAATAAGGCGCATCAAGCAGGCACATCAGACGACCGAACTCCCCGTGGGGTACATGAAGGTTTAAGTTGCAACGACTGCCATGAACTTCACAGCAACAGTGCCAAAAACAGTTGCAAAACCTGCCATCCGGCCATTTCAAACTGTAAATTGGACGTCCTGAAAATGAACACAAGTTATGCCGATGCCAAAAGTCCAAACAATATCCATACTGTGGCTTGCTCCGATTGTCATACAAAAGAAAAGTTGGAAGCGTTGAAAAAAGTCCAAAAGAATTTAAATGTCCTAAAATGAGATAGGTGACAAAAATTTTCGAGGTAACTGACTTGCATAAGATTTTAGTTTGTAAATTGACAAAACGATTTTATAATTTGCCTTTGACATTCGTTGACTATTTGGAAACATTTAATATAACTAATGTTTCGCACATAAAAAAAGTGCTTAAAACATTGTGTTTTAGATAAAAAAAGTAGCATGGAAATTTTGTTAAGACCTTAAAATGTAGTAATTTAAGGGCGAATCCAAAACAATACTGCCATGCTACAGAACAAAG
>CAIYPA010000279.1 GCA_903927965.1 uncultured Bacteroidia bacterium
AGGTAGTTCAGGCAATCTTCCAAAGACTTACCGCAGCAATCTACGCTGGCACAATGTGGTGGGCTATGCGTTTGTTTTGTTCCTGTTCATCAACACAACAGCAGGTGTTTTTCTACGCCCTCCGTTGTTGATCCCGATCGTGAACAGCACTGTTGGGATAATTCCCGGTTCCCATCTCGACAATGACAATCCCTGGAACGATAAGTTGAGGCGTGGCACTTGGAACCAGCAATTAAAGATTTTTGTCTTTTCAACATCACAGGGTTTTTATGCCACGGATTCAACCCTCACAAAACCGATGGTCTTGTTTGATACGCAACCGCCTGTCAGTCTGATGGGCTGTAATGTGCTTGAACCTTTGGGTACATCAAAATACCTTGTAGGTTCATTTTCAGGAATGTATGTCTGGAATTTGCAGACGGGTGAAATCGCCGATTTCTTTACTGGAAATATCTATCAGGTATTAACTGGCATGGCACGTCCCGTATCTGAAAACATGACAGCAGGTTACATCAAAGATATCCAGAACCGGCAATGGGTGTTTGACTACAATTCAGGGATTGCACCTGTCAATCATTCAATTGTTTGGGAAATGCCCAGGGAAATCAAGGAAAAATCCCCCATATCATTGTGGAACCTCTCACTTGAAATCCATACCGGACGGATCCTTGAACCCTTTATTGGAATGTTTTATCTTTTGTATATCCCTTTTGCCGGGATTTGTGTGCTGATGGTATTGTTCAGCGGTTTCTTTGTCTGGCTATTGGCACACCGGAAATCCAGATAGACATGTTATCATTTTAAGGTTATTTTAAGAACTCCGTTACCTCCCTGCACCCCCCACATCGTGGCGCCGGCATCATCAATAAATTCAATTGCCTTCACCATATTTGGATTTACAAAGGAAATATCTGAGACGATCTTTCCATCAACTACGAACAATACTTTTGGATCGCCATCCGTAGAACGTCTTTTTTTATTCAAAACAGTTGTGCCGGTTACCGTCACTTCATAAACTTCGCTACTAATTAATTGATATATAGATTGATATGTTGAATAGTCCTTTTCATTCTTTTTTTGAATCTGAAGTATTGCTTTTTGAAGTGCATTTTCAGAGATGTGCCCATTATTGACCGCTTTATTGAAATTTTCCGGAGTATTTCTAAACTCCAGTTCGATGGCATCCGCCTTTAATTTCTTTACCTTTATTTTCCTTACTTCAAATCCTGAGGCAGTAATTGTTAAAACATCATTATCCAAACTTTTCAGGCTAAACCGACCAAGTGAATCTGTATGGGTAAATTCATCGGAGCTCATGGCCCGGACATATACATTGTTTAACGGGATGGCACCATAGCAGACTTTCCCGGAAACGGTTATTTTATCCTGCGAGATGGCTTTGGAAGTAAAAACAAGAATGAAAAGGGCGGAAAGAATGACAAATAATTTAGTTTTCATAGTTGGTAAATTAAGCTGCAAGCTATAAAAAAAATGGGATTTAACAAAGATTGCTAAGGATATAACCCTTAGCAATCTTAATTGTTATGATAATCTATCTTGTCAATATCGTACAATTTTGCAGGTCAGCCAGTTGCCAGGCGCTAGTTGCCAGCCACAAAAACTTCTTAGAACTCAAACAAATCAAAAATTGCTGCCTATCCTTCTTTTACGATCGCTTCCATCACTTCCCTGTTTTCCTCAAGTACTTCGAGATAACGGATTTGAGCTAAAGCCCTCACCAAATTGTGGCCCGGATAGTCTGTCTTGTAATAGGTATCCCCATTCAGGTAATCGGCAAGAAAACGCATCGCCTGCTCCCATGCCATGTACCTGCAAGAGAAAGGAAGCGATTCAATTTCAAGTGGGGTCAGGAATGTTTTTGCTTCTGAAAGGTATCCTTTTGCAAAAGCCTCGTAAATTTCCTGGTTAAAAATGATTTTCTTCAAATCTGGTTCATCTTCAGGGGCCTTATTCCCGATTGTGCGGATCGCATCCCCAAAATCGTACAATGCCGATCCAGGCATCACTGTATCCAGGTCAATGATACACAATGTATTCCCATCTTTATCAAACAGAACGTTGTTGATTTTTGTATCGTTATGGGTAATCCGGAGCGGTAATATTTTATCGTTCAGCCATTTCTGAATGGAGGTCATGTTTTCTGACCGTTCTATTATCTTATTGATCAACAATTGATTGTCGCTGACCCTTCCTGCTGCATCGTTGGCAATTGCAGTCTTGAAATCGTTGAACCTCGAGATCCCATTGTGAAAATTGGGGATCGTTTCGATCAATTGTTCTCCCGGTAAATCGGAAAGCTGAAACTGGAAATGGCCAAAAGCACGTGCGGCACTGTAAGCCTGCTCTGGTTTCTGGATATTTTCAACCCCCTGGCTATCTGAAATGAACAAGAATAAAGTCCAGAAATTTCCTTCATCATCGTTTACGAACATCTTCCCATCTTTCGCAGGATAATAGGTCATCACTTTGCGGTCAACTTCTGTTTCTCCGGCAGCAACCAGTTGGTTGCGGATATGGGATGTGGCAATCACGATGTTGTTCATCATACCCTCAACGTCTTTGAAGATCTTGTGGTTTTTCCGTTGCAGGATATAATTTGGGGCCTCTTCGGGTAATGTCCTGACAAGATAAGTATCGTTGATGTGTCCGTTGCCAAAAGCTTTTATCTCATTGATATTTAAGTTGATATCAAACTTGTTGACCAATTCTGAAAACAGGGAGTTGCTCATAATCTGAAAGTTTATTTTTAGTTTATAATTTGATGTTCAACCTTATCAGGCCCAAAGGTTTTCAGGATAAGCACCCGATTCGATCAGGTCTTTGATCCTTTGTTGAACAAATGGTTTGTCTTCCCTGTAAGTTACGCCAAACCAAGGTGAGTCGCACTGCAGTACTTTTGTTCGGATGTTCCCTTTTACTATGTTATCGTTGATCAAAAGTGGTATGAAATATTCCGATTTCAGTTCCATCCCATGTTCCTGGAGAAATTCCTTGAACCCTTCGTTCAGGTACTTAAAAACGTTGGGCTTGAGTCCCCAGAAATTCATCGAGACAGGGGTATGCTCTTCGAGTGGGAACCGTTCATCCCCTTCATAAAAGAAAATTCCATCCTCGTCACGTTTGATTTTTGTCCGTTCGACAACAGTTGTAAGGTTGCCATCCTTGTCTGTATTACAAACACCACGTGAAACTGTCCCAAATTCAGACAAAGTATTGGCTACATTGTACCCCACCATCGAATATTCGTTCTCATCTGTTGAAGAACAAAGGAAATCGGCCATCACCTGATAAGCTACATTTCCATAAAAATCATCGGCGTTTATTACAGCCATAGGTTCATTGACAGCCGTTTCTGCCATCATGGTGGCATGGCTTGTACCCCATGGCTTTTCCCTTTCAGGATTGATTACTGATCCTTCAGGTATTTTGTCAAGTGATTGATAGACATATTCTACGGCGATCCTTCCCTTCAATTTGGGATCGAACCTTGCTTTAAACTCAGGGGCAAAATCAGTCCGGATAACAAAAACAACTTTGCCAAAACCTGCCCTGATGGCATCATAGAGTGAATAATCAATTATCGCTTCACCGCTTGGCCCAACTTCATCAAGTTGTTTGAGACCACCGTAACGACTTCCCATTCCAGCCGCAAGAATTACTAAGGTTGGTTGCATAAAAAAATGATTTCTTGAATTAAAAATTGTTGACCATCGAAATTCTGATGGGTGGCAAAATTATCTAAAATATACTTTCAATCCTAAAAAATTACTCCGGTTCCTGGTACCAACCTGCATATTTGTGGTAATTGTTCGCAATGCGGTTGATTTCGCCTTCAAGTAATTCGGGACCGATATCTTTGATCTTCTTTGCCGGGGAGCCTGCATAGACCGATCCGGATTCGATCACCGTTCCTTTTGTGACCACTGCCCCTGCCGCTACAATTGAATTGCTATTGACAATCGCATCGTCAAGTACGACGGCATTCATTCCAATCAATACGTTGTCGTGAATGGTACATCCGTGAACTATGGCGCCATGTGCAATTGAAACGTTGTTCCCAATATTGGTAGGAAACTTTTCAAAGGTGGCATGGATTACCGCATTGTCCTGAATATTAACATTGTCACCTATCTTGATATAGTTTACGTCACCACGTATCACGACCCCGTACCAGATACTGCAGTTATTGCCAATCGTTGTGTCACCAATGATCACAGCGTTTTCCGCTAAAAAACAATTGCTCCCCAAAACCGGGGTCTTCCCTCTTAGGGATTTTATTAAGGCCATATAAAGTTTTTATTTTAATTTGTTCCCCAAAATTAGTAATATGCAGCGAAATTCAGAGAATTAAAACAGGTTTCTAAAATGAACTATTTTCTATGTGGAATCGTTAATTTTGGGTACAGATTCAATTTTGGGACTATATTCTTATTGAACTATTTATTTGTTTATATATTTGTAAATTAATTGCGAATATTAATTTTTTATTAATTATGATTGAAACTAAGGTCATTGAACTGGAAGAGGTTGCAATCCGGTTTTCGGGCGACTCAGGGGATGGGATGCAATTGACAGGAGCACTCTTTTCTGATACCTCGGCATTATTTGGAAATGACATTTCCACTTTTCCTGATTATCCTTCTGAAATCAGGGCCCCACAGGGAACGGTAGCTGGGATATCTGGATTTCAGGTCCAGTTTGGAGCAGGTAAAATTACAACACCTGGCGACTTTGCCCATGTGCTGGTGGCAATGAATCCGGCTGCGATTAAAGCCAATGCGAGTTTTATGCGTCCGGGTGGGACTATTTTCTATGATAGCGATAGTTTTACACAAAAGAATTTCGAAAAGGCCAAATTGAAAACCAGTGATCCTTTTATGGAGTGTAACCTTCAGGATTATATACAGGTAGCGGTCCCGATTACCAGTATGACCAAGGAAGCTTTAAAAGATCTGGATATTGACAATAAGAGTATTCTCAGGAGCAAAAATATGTTTGCATTGGGACTAATTTGCTGGGTTTTCAGTAAACCGCTCGATTACATTGAAGGTTTCATCAAAAAGAAATTCGCAAAAAGCTCAGTAGTTGTCGAAACCAACATGAGAGTATTGCGAGCAGGATGGAATTATGGCTTTACGCTTGAGCACGTGACTCCACGATATGTCGTCCACCCTGCTGAAATCGAAAAAGGAACATATAGGAATATCAATGGTAACCTAGCGACAGCGTGGGGATTATTGGCTGCTTCACAAAAAGCTGGCCTTGACCTATTTATTGGTTCTTACCCTATCACCCCAGCTACAGAAATATTGCAAGCTTTGGCAGACAGGAAAGACCTTGGAGTCAAGAGTTTTCAGGCTGAGGATGAAATTGCGGGTATTTGTACTGCTATCGGAGCTGCCTTTGCTGGAAAAATGGCTGTAACGACCACTTCGGGACCTGGGTTGGCTTTAAAATCGGAAGCCATTGGATTGGCTGTAATTTCAGAGTTGCCTCTCGTTATTGTCAATGTACAGCGTGGTGGCCCATCAACCGGACTGCCTACAAAAACAGAACAATCAGATTTGCTTCAGGCGTTGTATGGACGTAATGGTGAAAGCCCGGCTGTTGTGATTGCTGCCTCTACTCCATCCGATTGTTTCCATTATGCTTTTATGTCTGCAAAAATAGCCCTTGAACGTATGGTCCCTGTTATCTTATTGACCGATGGATTTCTTGGCAATGGTTCAGAGCCATGGAAAATCCCGAAATTCAGTGAGTTGCCAACGATTGCACCAAGGTATGCAACAGATTCGGCAACCTATAAGCCATATGCCCGCGATGAAGAAACATTGGCCCGCGAATGGGCTTACCCAGGAATGGCTGGTTTCCAGCATATTATTGGGGGATTGGAGAAGGATGTAAAAGGTAATGTGAGCCATGATCCATTGAACCATCAGAAAATGGTCAATATCCGAGATGCAAAAGTAAAACGTGTTGTCGAAATGGTTCCTGATCTCGAAGTTTACGGTGATCAACAGGGTGATTTACTGGTTGTTGGATGGGGCGGAACCTTTGGTTATATGGAAAGTGCGGTTCGGGAAATGAGGTTAAAAGGCACAAAAATTGGGCTGGCCCATTTCAATTATATCAATCCATTGCCGGCGAACACAGCCAGCATCTTTGGCAATTTTAAAAAAATAGTGGTTTGCGAGCTTAACCTAGGGCAGTTTGCAAGTTACCTGCGAGATAAAGTTCCCGGTTTCACATACAACCAATACAACAAGGTACAGGGTTTGCCTTTTACAATTAAAGATTTAGTTGAAAATTTTGAAAAGCTTTTGGAGGAATAGCAATGAGCGAAGTTTTAGAATATACGATCAAAGATTTTAAAAGTGAGAACGAAGTACGTTGGTGCCCTGGTTGCGGGGACCATGCCGTATTGAATTCGATCCAGAAGGCAATGACAACTTTAGGGATCAAACACGAGGATTATGTTGTTGTTTCAGGCATTGGCTGCTCCTCAAGATTTCCTTATTACATGAGTACCTTTGGTTTTCACACAATACATGGGCGTGCTGCGGCAGTCGCTTCTGGTGTTAAATGCGCCAACCCTAAACTTTGCGTTTGGGAAATCACAGGTGATGGCGATGCTTTGGCAATCGGGGGTAACCACTTCATTCATGTTGTCCGTAGAAACATCGATCTCAACCTGATCTTATTCAACAACAAGATCTATGGGTTAACAAAAGGGCAGTATTCACCCACTTCAGACCGTGGGGCGGTTACAAAAACTTCACCGCAAGGGACAATCGAAAGTCCATTTGTACCAGGTCAGTTGGTTTTAGGTGCAGGTGGAAGCTTTTTTGCCAGGTGCGTTGACAACAACATCAAACATTCTCAGGAAGTATTCGAAGCAGCAGCCAAGCATCAGGGCACTTCAGTAGTTGAGGTTTTGCAGAATTGCGTGATCTTCAACGATGGGGTCCATGCAGAAATTTCCGATCCAAAAATGCGTGAAGAAAGGCAAATCTTCTTGAAACATGGAGAACCTATGATTTTTGGTACAACCAGGAACAAGGGTTTGATACTCGAAAAAGGGATTCTTAAGGCAGCAACCATAGGGGAGAATGGTGTTACACTTGATGATATTTTTGTCCATGATGCTACTGAGCCAAACGGCTATATCCACCAGCAGCTCATTGGGATGCAATTGCCCGACCACCCAATCGCAATGGGTGTTATCAGGGCAGTAAAAGCACCTGTTTATGACCAGTTGATGGAGGAACAGATTGCAAACGTGAAAAGTAAGGCAAGGATCAAATCAATTGATGATCTGCTAAGTAGCGGAAATACCTGGGTGGTCTAATGTAGGGGCGTACCCTTGTGGGCGACCAAATGCATGGAGCATGGAGCAAGTGGTACGGAAACCTGGGGACGGAAACTGGAGAAGGACGGAAACTGGAGAAAGGAATTTAGCTAAAATATTGAAGAAGAAAGCCCTGAAATTTCAGGGCTTTTCTTTTTTCAACGAACCGGAAATGACCAAATGAGCTTAGGCAACCAGAATATCATTTCATATCCTTTTTCTTTTTGACTGTGTGTTTGAATTTCAAGACTGCGAAGTTTAATTCTATGGTCGTTTCAGACTCGCTCAACGATAAATCGTCTTCTAGTATTTCAGCAATGATTTCTCCGCTTTTTTGCATAAGGCTTTTCTTGTTTTTATCTTCTGTTATTGTGGTTAATTCTTTAATGTTGCGTGATAGTTGCCTTATTCTCGCAAAGGTTTCAATAATAGAAAGAGTTGTTTGAATAGCTTTCTCACCTTTCAGAATGGTGGCAAGCATATATAATCCTTCCTCTGTAAATGCTTTAGGGAGTTGTGGCGAGAACTTCAGTTTTTCAAGGTGGTGGAAATTTTCCACCACCTCTGTCTTTTCAGCTTTTGTCAATTCTAAGATGTAACCTTTAGGAAATTTGTCCGGATTATTCTTCACTGCCTTGTTAATGTCACGGGTCTCAACCCCATAGAGTTCTGCCACATCGCTGTCCAAGAGGACTTTATGATTCCTGATTTCAATGATTTTGCCTTCTACATCTTCTAACCGAATAATTGTTGTCATAGCGTTTTAGGTTTTATTATTGAGATTTTCATTTGAGAAAACCTGACAAGTTTCACTCATTTGAATACTGGAAGTTACACATTTCTTCACAATAAAAGAAGGTTATGGCAAAATATATTCCTTTGAGTAAACAATAAACTCTTATGAATTAGTCACAATTGAACATGATTTTTCCATTTTTCACCCCCAAATTTCCAAAATCAAATAGTTAAATTAACTTTATCGCTTAATTGCAAAAATTGAATCAAAGGATGGATAAATTTGACAACATCTCAATAACTGATATTTATAAACGGAGAAAGACCGATAGGGATATTTTTCAGGAACTGATGCCAAATAAAGTAAAGGAGGTGCTGCTTTTTGCTACCTTATACGATGCATATGCAATTGAAAGGGAGGGGCAGTTTTCTGATAAGATTTTCGGTGAGTACCTTCAGCTTAACTTGTACGCAGCACCCAGGTTTACCAGTGTCAATTCTCAGGAAGATGTCGCCAAGATTATCAATCAGAGGCATTTCGACCTGGTGATTGTTATGGCAGGGGTTGACAAGGAAATGCCACTCCGAATTGTTGAAGAGATCAATGCTGCCAAGCCACGAATTCCTATCCTGCTACTGGTCAACAATAACAACGATGTCAGGTTTTTTAAGATTGCGGCATCCAAAATTCCGGTCATCGACCGTGTTTTCGTTTGGAACGGGAATTCGAATGTGTTCCTTGCGATGATCAAATATATCGAAGATAAAAAAAATGTTGCCAGGGATACCCGGTTAGGGAGCGTAAGGATTATTTTACTTGTGGAAGACTCCATAAAATATTACTCCCGTTATCTGCCCCTGTTGTTTGCAAGTGTGATGACCCAAACACAGGCTTTGGTTTCTGATAAATCCACGGATGAACTTCATAAGATCTTTAAATACAGGGCCCGTCCTAAAGTATTGTTGGTTAGCACATTTGAAGAGGCTCTCCAGATAATCCACGAATACAAGGAGTATTTATTGTGTGTGATCTCGGATGTCAAATTTGCCTGGAATGGAGGGAATGATGAGGACGCAGGGATTGAATTGCTGAAATTTGTGAAGCAGACCCTTCAATATCCAATTCCGTTGCTTTTACAATCACACGATGTCTCCAATGCGGTTAGGGCACAAGAAATCGGGGCAGGGTTCATCAATAAAAATTCAGACACTCTGAGTCATGATATTAATGTCTTTATTAACAGTAATTTAGGGTTTGGCGATTTTATCTTTCGCAACCTTAAGGGTGAACAAATCGGTGTGGCAAAAAACTTCCACGAGTTTGAAGAATTGTTAATGAAAATTCCGGTAGATTCATTTTTATATCATGGAAAAACAAATGATTTTTCGACGTGGCTGGTAGCCAGAGGTGAAATCAATATTGCAGAAAGGCTGAAACCCTTTAAAACAGAAGAATTCGATGATCCTTCAGAGATCAGGGACATTTGTTTGGCTGTATTTGCCGATGTAAAGGAAAAAAAGAACCGGGGAAGGATTATTAACTTTGATCCTTTGCTTGTAAAAGGTAACCGGTATGTAGTAGGGATGGGGCGTGGTTCTCTTGGTGGAAAAGGGAGGGGTATGGCTTTTATGTGCAACATGCTGGAAAACATCGACATGAAGGCTTTAATGCCAGGGATCAATATCCGGATGCCTGCAACGGCGATCATTGGTGCGATTGAATTTGATAAGTTCCTTGAAGCAAATAACCTGTTCGATGTAGCTTACCATCAGACCAACTACCAGGTCGTGAGGGATGCATTTCTTGAAGCCAGTTTAAGTAACTCACTTAAAGAAAGGTTGCTCCAATATGTACGACAGGTAAATACCCCTTTGGCAGTCCGGTCTTCCGGCCTATTTGAAGATTCGTTGCTCCGCCCATTTTCGGGTGTTTATGCGACTTATTTGATCCCAAATAATCATCCCGATGAAAATGTGCGTTTCTTACAATTGAGGACCGCGGTCAAGTTGGTTTATGCTTCCGTCTTCAGCGATGATGCCAGGGCTTATTTTAATGCCATTAATTACAAGATCGAAGAGGAAAAAATGGCCATTATCCTCCAACCTGTTGTAGGTCAGGAGCATAATAATAGGTTTTACGTCGATATTAGTGGCGTGGCGCAATCCTTCAATTATTATCCTTATTCCTATATGGAACCGGAAGATGGTTTTGCAGTGATTGCGGTAGGGCTCGGACAAGCTGTTGTTGGGGGCGAAAAGGCATATCGCTTTTCTCCTAAATATCCGGCGCTTAACAACAATTCTTTACAAGACCAAATCCGCGACTCACAACGACAGTTTTATGCTATCGATTTGACCAAGAATTCGTTTGACCTCTCCTCTGAAGGTGAAATGGCTGCGATCAGGAAATATAAAATTACCGAAGCGGAGAAAGATGGTGTACTGGAACATTGTGCTTCTACTTATAGTATTGAAAATGATTACATTACTCCAGGAATATCTATAAAAGGTACCCGTGTGATCAATTTTGCAAATATCCTTGAATATCAACATGTTCCATTGGCGGATACGCTGGTTTTATTGATGAAGCTTTTCAAACAGGCGATGGGTTCACCGGTCGAAATGGAGTTTGCCGTTGATCTGACCTCAGGTGAAAATGGGTGGCCAACTTTTTACCTGCTTCAGCTGAAACCATTGATCCGTCGTGAAACTGAAATTGAAATTGACCTGGGTCAGTTTGACCTCTCCCAACTTTTGCTCCTATCGACCAAAGGTATGGGAAATGGTAAAATTTCGGGCATCAATGATGTTATTTATGTAGATATTACAACATTCGACCGGACAAAAACGCGGGAGATCGCTGAAGAAATTGCTCAATTGAACAAAGGCTTTAATACGACAAACCGGCAATATGTTTTGATAGGTCCGGGCAGATGGGGGACCAGGGACGAATATACTGGTATTCCCGTCAATTGGGCTAATATTAACAATGCCAAGGTCATTGTTGAAATTGGATTGCCAAATTTTCCTCTGGATGCATCGCTGGGTTCCCATTTTTTCCATAATGTAACTTCCATGAATGTAGGATATTTCTCGGTACCAGATATCAACAGTTCAGATTTTGTTAAATTTGATCTCCTTGCAAAACAGGAACTGATTTGGGAAGGGAAATTTGTGAAACATGTGAGATTTGCCAGTGAACTTGAAATTCTGATGGACGGAAGGAAACGGACTGCGATTATCAGGTTTGAAGAATAGGGGAGAAACTAATGGCAATTTGCGGCTAACTATTGGCGATTAGCAACTGGCTACTTGCTGATCTCATCTGGTAGTTGATTGCCATAATTTGATACACATGGATTAATATACTTTAAATCAAGTAATTATAAGATATTTTAAATAAATTCATTTAAACTGAAATTTTACCGATGAAAGCGATTAAAATTACTTTGGGAGTTGTTGTATTGATTTTGGCGTCCTATTTTATTGGGCCTGTGATGCCAAAGCCAGTGTTAAATTCAAATTTGCCGGTCATTACAGGAAATGTGGGCGAATATGTTGCACATCTTGAGTCGATTGAGAAAGTTCGTCCCGGTAATGAGGCAAAAATTATCTGGGCAAATGATTCCCTCCACCAGCCGACCGAATATGTATTGCTTTACTTGCATGGCTTTTCAGCGAGCCGCAGGGAAGGAGCACCCGTCAACGAAGATTTCCCTGCCCGGTATGGGTGCAATGCCTATCTTGCCAGACTTGCTTCTCATGGGTTGGTCACAGATGAAGCACTGCTCGATATGACACCAGATCGGTTGTATGAATCAGCAAAACAGGCACTTGTGATATCCGGTAAATTGGGAAATAAGGTCATTATCATGTCAACTTCCACAGGTGGAACACTTGCGCTTAAACTTGCTGCCGATTTCCCAGAATTGGTGTATGGACTTATCCTTTACTCTCCCAATGTCCAGATCAAGAGCAAAGCCTCGGTTTTGCTGTCGAAACCATGGGGACTGCAAATTGCAAGGTTGAATTTTGGGGGAAAGTACAGGGATTTGTCTAACGGAAGTACTGAAGAGATCTGTAAATACTGGTATTGCAGGTACCGTGCAGAAGGTCCTGTCTATTTGCAGCAGTTGCTAGATGCAACGATGAAAAAGGAAGTTTTTTCAAAAGTGAAATGTCCGCTTTTTTTGGGATATTATTATAAGGATGAGCAAAACCAGGATCAGACCGTCGAGGTAAAAGCTGCCTTGAAGATGTTCGAACAGGTTGGAACTCCTGCTGTAGCTAAGATAGCACAACCTTTTCCCGAGGCAGGAAGTCATGTGATTGCCTGTGACCTGACTACGAAAGGTTTTGCGGAAGTTGCAAAAGCAACAAATAAGTTTGCGGAGGAAATCTTAAAAATGACCCCAAAATAGTTATTCTGTTCTCAATTTCACGAGTTCTGCATTTAATTCTTCAACTGCGATTTGACATTCTCTTTCGAATCTTGCTACCATAGGTGCATAGGTTTCAACATGGGTTCCGGCAATTGTGGCAAGTTGTAGTGATTTGAGGTCATGGCCAAGCTGTTCCATACCAAGGATCATTACGGATGATTTTGCTTTATGTGCTTCTTTTCCAAGTTCTGGATATTTTCCGTCAGCAAGGAAACCCTTTAAGTTTCCAACGAATTCGGGAACCTGATCAAAAAACATTTCGATTATTTCGCACATTGTATCTTTATCACCTTCGGTAATCGTAGTCAGATAATTCAAATTTGTTAAAGCCATTTTATTAGGGATTATATTAAATTCAAAGTTAGTAATTTATATTCAAACCGAAGTGAGTTTTTTCAGCTTTTAGTCCCAACGGAATATTTAATTTTGCATTTTTAAAATAACATTACAATACGATGACAAGAACACCTTTTTACGAAATTCACAAAAGATACAACGCTAAAATAGTGGAATTTGCAGGGTTTGAAATGCCCGTTGAATATTCCGGGATCAAGGATGAGCACATGACAGTTAGAAATGGTGCAGGGGTTTTTGATGTATCGCATATGGGCGAAATCTGGGTAAAAGGTCCCCAAGCGCTATCATTCATTCAAAAAGTTACCACCAATGATGCAGCAGCATTACAGGTTGGGCAAGCCCAGTATTCCTGTTTTCCGAATGGCAAAGGGGGTATTGTAGATGATCTTTTGGTGTACTACTTTGAGCCTCAGAAATACATGTTGGTCGTCAACGCATCCAATATTCAGAAGGATTTTGATTGGCTGGTTTCTCAAAATGATCTCGGTGCCGATCTTGAAAATGCATCGGGCAAGATCAGCCAACTGGCAATTCAGGGTCCAAAAGCAACTCAGATCCTGCAAAAATTGACGGATACAGATCTCTCAACAATCAAATATTACACTTTCAAAGTAGGAAAATTTGCAGGAATCGACGATGTAATCATCTCTGCAACTGGATATACCGGGGCTGGAGGTTTCGAACTCTATTTTTGTAACGAATATGCCCAACCCATTTGGGAAGCTATTTTTGCCTCAGGTGTCGAGGAAGGGATCAAACCGATTGGACTTGGTGCACGCGACACCTTAAGGCTCGAAATGGGCTACTGCTTGTATGGGAACGACATTGATGACACAACCTCACCTATTGAAGCTGGACTCGGATGGATTACAAAGTTTACTGATTCTAAGCAGTTCATTGATAAAGAGTTGTTTTTGAAACAAAAAAATGAAGGCGTATCTCGGAGGTTGAAAGGTTTTGAAATGATCGACAGGGGGATTCCACGCCATGGATATGAGATTGTGGATGTCGATGGAAATCTGATCGGTATTGTAACTTCCGGAACTCAGTCGCCTGTCCTTGAAAAAGGGATTGGAATGGGATATATCAGCAACGCCTTCTGCTCATTAGGCAGCGAAATATTTGTCCTTGTCAGGAATAAAAGGTTGAAAGCCAGGATTGTTAAAATGCCGTTCATTTAATTTTGTTGATTTTTGTCATGTTTCTGACAAATGTGTTAATTTTGCAAAATAATTTTAAATAGCATTTGTTTCAGTTTTTACAACTTAGTAATCACATTTACAATTAGTTATAATATTTACCATTATTAATTCAAACCCAATGAAAAAGCACAATTTTTACGCTGGACCATCAATCCTTCCTGAATATACCATTCAGAAAACTGCCGAAGCCATCCTCAATTTTGCAGGTACTACCTTATCAGTATTGGAAATATCCCACCGGAGCAAAGAGTTTGTGGCTGTTATGGACCAGGCGATTTCGCTTGTAAAAGAGTTGCTTGAAGTACCCGATACCCATGAGGTACTCTTCCTTCAGGGAGGTGCAAGCGCTCAGTTTTATATGGTCCCTTTCAACTTAATGAAAACAAAGGCAGGCTATTACAACACAGGAGTATGGGCAGCCAATGCAATAAAGGAAGGTAAATTTTTTGGTGAAGTGGTCGAAGTAGCTTCCTCAAAAGACAAGAATTACAACTATATCCCAAAGAATGTGACGATCCCTACAGATATTGATTATCTGCATATTACTTCCAACAATACAATTTATGGCACCCAGATTTATTATGATATAGATTCACCGGTTCCTTTGGTTGCCGATATGTCTTCCGATATCTTCAGCCGTCCGATCGATGTTTCGAAGTACGCCCTGATCTATGCAGGTGCGCAGAAAAACCTTGCCCCATCGGGTGTAGCCTTGGTTATAGTCCGTAAAGATGCCCTTGGCAAAACGGGTAGGCCAATTCCTACAATGATCAATTACCAGACGCACATCGATGCCAAGTCAATGTTCAATACACCTCCTTGTCTCCCGGTTTTCTCGGCACTTCAAACCTTGACATGGTTGAAAGACAACGGTGGTATCAAAGCAATGGAAGCAAAAAACCTGGCCAAAGCCAAATTGCTTTATGATGAGATTGACCGTAATAAGTTGTTTGTATGTCCTGTTCCAGATCCTGAAGACCGTTCACGCATGAATGTGACTTTTGTGATGGCTCCCGGTTATGAAGCCCTTGATAAAGGCTTCCTTGCAAAAGCAAAAGAACTCAATATCCTTGGAATCGAAGGTCATCGCAGTGTTGGCGGGTTCAGGGCGTCGATTTACAACGCCATGCCAATCGAAAGCGTGCAAGTTTTGGTCGATGCTATGAAAGAATTTGAAGCTGCAAATTAAGTTATGGCTATATTAAAACCATTTAAAGGACTGCGACCCCCGGTTGAACTGGCTTCCCTGGTGGCTTCCCGTCCTTACGATGTGCTGAATTCTGAAGAGGCGCGTGTTGAGGCAGAAGGAAACCCTTATACCCTGTTGCATATCATCAAGCCTGAAATTGATTTCCCTGCCGGTACAGACGAACATACTGAGCCTGTGTATCAAAAAGCAGCCGAAAATCTCGATATTTGGCGCAACAATGGCTGGTTGGTCAAAGATGCAAAAGAATCGCTCTATATTTATGCGCAGACCATGGAAGGGAGGACACAATATGGCATCGTGGGTTGTGCTTCTGTTGACGATTACCTCAATGGTGTGATCAAAAAACATGAACTGACCCGTCCCGACAAGGAGGAAGACCGCATGAAACATGTCCGGATCACCAATGCCAACATGGAGCCTGTGTTCTTTGCATTCCCTTATGTTCAGGAATTGGATGAAATCGTAAATAACATAGTCAA